>CAZEGY010000098.1:8703-9986 GCA_964511815.1 uncultured Rhodovulum sp. | reverse complement strand
CGGGCGCGGCGGGCCCAGGCGGCGGCGCCGGGCGGGTTCTCGCGCTCCTCGGGGCGGATCGCGGCGCGCCGCGCCGGGTCGGCGGCGAAGATCGCGAAGGCGAGGGGGCGCCGGCCGACGAGATACCCGGCGAGGCCGCTGACGAAGTCGAGCGTCCCGGTCTTGGCGAAGACGTGGACGTCGGGCAGGCGGACGGGCTCGCGCGCCGCGTCGAGGATCGGCCGCTCGGGCAGGAGGCCGGGGAGCGGGCCGTCGGCGGCGGCCGCGAGCACGGCGACCATCTCGGCCGGGGTGAGTCGCGCCGCGTCGCTGAGGCCCGAGTGGTTGACGAGCGTCGTCGCCGACAGGCCGTAGCGCCCCCGCGCCCACGCCGTCATCGCCGCCCCGGAGTCGGCGAGCTCGGCCGGCGCGGCGCCGCGCGCCTGGCTGGCGCGGAGGCCGACGCACTCGGCGGTGAGGTTCGTCGAGTAGCGCAGCATGTCCCGGAGCATCGCCGCGAGGGGCACGCTCTCGTGCAGCGCGAGGGTGGCGCCGGTCGCGTCGGCGACGACCTCGGCCGGGGGGAGGGCGATGCCCGCGTCGCCGGCGAGGGTGCGGAACACCGACCCGGCGTAGGGGCCGGGGGCGCGCACCGGCAGCCAGACGCTGCCGCGGCCGCGGAGGCCGGGACGGGGCAGCGACCAGATCTCGCGCGTCCCCTCGCGCCGGTGGCGGACGCTCCCGCCGGCGACGAGCTCGCCGACGATGTCGTCCGGCACCGCCGACCACGTCGCGCCGGGCGCGCCGAAGGCGATCCGCGGCCCGCCGTCGCCCGGGGTCCACGCGAGGAAGACGCGGTTGAAGTTGAGGTTCGTCCCCGCGATCGTCGCGTTGTAGGCCGCGGTCTCGGGCTGGTCGCGGTCGATCGCGGCGATCGCCGGCAGCGCCCCCTCGGCGACGCGGAAGCGCCCGTCGACGGCGCGGAGGCCCGCGGTGCGCAGCGCGGCGGCGAGGCGCCCGAGGGCGTCGGTGTCGAGCAGCGGGTCGCCGCCGCCGACGAGCGCGAGGTCGCCGCGGAGGACGCCGCCCGCGATCGGCCCGTCGCCGCGGATGGCGGTGCGGAAGCGGTAGTCCGGCCCGAGCGCGTCGAGGGCGTAGAGGGTCGTCACCACCTTGGCGACCGAGGCCGGCGGCAGCGCGGTGTCCGCACCCCACGCCTCGAGCGTCGCGCCGGTGGCGGCGTCGGCGACGGCGAGGGCGACCGTCCCCGAGAGCTCGGCGGCGGCGAGGAGGCCGTCGAGCGC
>CAZEGY010000098.1:0-8603 GCA_964511815.1 uncultured Rhodovulum sp. | reverse complement strand
CGCCCCCGTCGCCGCCCCCGCCCGCCGCACGGACGGCGCGGCGAGGAGCGCGAGCCCGCCCGCGAGCACCGCCCGGCGCGAGGGACCGCTCATCGCGCCCACCTCACCGCCGCCCACCTCACCGCGGCCAGTTCCCGGCGGCGCGGAGCTCGCTCGAGGAGAGGTCGAGCATCCGCCCGCTCAGCAGCGTCCACGCCGGCGGCCGCAGGAAGGGCAGGGCGGCGGCCTCGGGCTGCGGCACCCGCCAGCGCGCGAAGCGCCGCGCCGCCGGCGAGAGCCCGGCGCGAAGCTGCTCCCCCGGGCGCGCGAGCACGGCGACCGGGATCGTCGCCATGATCTCCTCCCAGCGGTCCCAGCGGTGAAAGCCGCGGAGGTTGTCCGCGCCCATCAGCCAGACGAAGCGCACCCCCGGGTAGCGGCGGCGGAGGACGGCGAGCGTCTCGGCGGTGTAGCGCGTCCCCGTCCGCGCCTCGATGTCGGTGACCGAGACCCGGGGGTGGCGCATCACCGCCCGCGCCGCCTGCAACCTGCGCGATAGATCGGCCGGGGCGTCGGGCTTGAGCGGGTTGCCGGGCGACACCAGCCACCACACCCGGTCGAGGCCGAGCGCCTTCAGCGCCCACCGGGTGACGTGGACGTGTCCGGCGTGCGCGGGGTCGAACGAACCGCCGAGGAGGCCGATGCGGAGCCCGGGATAGGCGAGCGGCCCGAGCCGCGCCGACCCGCCGGCGCCCGCTTCGGCAGGCGCCGCGCGGGCTACCGGCACGGCCGCGATCGGCGGATTTCCGCCGGTCATGACCTCCGATTCGCCGCCGTGTGACATATTTGGAACAGGCCAAGTTGCGCTCCGCCGCACTGTCGTTGCGGCAAGGACCGGCGTCAACTTATACTTCGGTCAACAAAAAACGAGCAGGCAGAAACGCGAGGGGCAGGCATGCGCCGGTCTTACAAGTACATCGCCGGGGCTTCGGCCGTGGTTCTCGTCGCCGTGGGCGCGGCTGCGCTGTACGGCCCGGAAACGCAACCCGAAGGCGAGCCGCCGGCGACCCCGGCGCCGGTCGCGGCGTTCGTGGCCGACGCGGCGCCGATGCCCGACCCGGGCCTTCCGGCGGCGCCGTCGCCGGCCGAGGTCGCGGCGCGGATCGACGAGCTCACCACCCGCCTCGCCGACCGCGAGGCCGAGCTCGCCATCGTCACCGCGACGCTCGGCGAGCGCGACGCGCGGCTCGACGCGCTCACCGCCACCCTCTCCCGCCGCGAGGCCGAGATCCAGACGCTGCGCGACGAGCTCGCCGGCCTGCGCGAGCGCTATGCCTTCGACGTCGAGCTCGAGGCGCTGAAGGGCCGCGGCGGGGTGGCCTCGGTCGTCGTCGGCGGCCTCGACGGCCCCGCGTCCGTCGAGGCGGTCGAAGCCTCGCTCGAGACCACCTCCCTCGAGACCGCCGCGGCCGCCGCGGACGGGCCGTCGGTCCTCGCGCTCACCCGCATCCACTTCGAGACCGGCAGCAGCAGCCTGACCCCGGGCGGCCAGGTCCACGCCGCGGCGGCGGCGGTGATGCTCGCCGAGATGCCGGTCCTGCGGGTGCGCCTCCTCGGCTACGCCGACCGCGTCGGGCGGGCCGACCGCAACCGTGTCCTCGCCGCCGCCCGGGCGCAGGCGGTCGCGGACTTCCTCGTCCGCTCCGGCGTGCCGGCCGAGGTGCTCGAGCCCGCCGGCATGGGCGAGGACGACCTCCCCGTCCTCACCGGCGACGGCGTCGCCGAGCCCCTCAACCGCAGCGTCGCGATCGTCGCCATCCCCCGCCCGACGAGCTGACCGGCACACCGGCGCACTGATCGGAGCACTGGCCCGAACACTGGCGGCGGATCGCCGCCGAGGCCCGCGCGCGCCGGAACCCCCGCGGCGGCGCACGGGCGGCGCGCGGGCGGCGCCGGCCGGGGTGGACGGATCGGGCGGTGCGTGTGACGATCGCGGGGACCGGCCGCCGAGGGAGGAAGCGATGCCCGACACCGAGACGCCCGTGACGCCCGGGGAGCCGCGGCTGACCTCGCTCTCCCACGGCGGCGGCTGCGGCTGCAAGATCGCCCCGGGGGTGCTGTCGGGCATCCTCCGCGGCACCTCGGCGATGGCGGTGCCCGAGGCGCTCCTCGTCGGGATCGAGACCGCCGACGACGCCGCGGTCTGGAAGCTCAACGACGACCAGGCGCTCGTCGCGACGACGGACTTCTTCATGCCGATCGTCGACGATCCCGGCGACTTCGGCCGGATCGCGGCGACGAACGCGCTCTCGGACGTCTACGCGATGGGCGGGCAGCCGATCATGGCGCTCGCGATCGTCGGGATGCCGATCGACGTGCTCTCCCACGCGACGATCGGGGCGATCCTCGAGGGCGGCGCGGCGGCCTGCCGCGACGCCGGCATCCCGATCGCCGGCGGGCACACCATCGACTCGGTCGAGGCGATCTACGGCCTCGTGGCGCTCGGGATCGTCCATCCCGACCGGGTGCGCCGGAACGCCGGCGCCGAGGCCGGCGACGTGCTCGTCCTCGGCAAGCCGCTCGGGGTCGGGGTGATGTCGGCGGCGCTGAAGAAGGGCGCCCTCGACGCCGACGGCTACGCGCGGATGATCGCGACGACGACGCGGCTCAATGCCGCGGGGCCGGAGCTCGCCGCGCTCGACGGGGTCCACGCGATGACCGACGTGACCGGGTTCGCCCTCGCCGGCCACGCGCTCGAGATGGCGCGGGGGGCGGGGTGCGACGTGCGGCTCGACTGGCGCGCGGTGCCGCTCCTCGACGGCGTGCGCGACCTCGCGGCGCGGGGGTTCGTGACCGGCGCGTCGGGGCGGAACTGGGCGAGCTACGGCGGCGAGGTGGTGCTGCCCGCGGGCTTCGCCGCCGAGGACGAGGCGCTCCTCACCGATCCGCAGACCAGCGGCGGCCTGCTCGTCGCCTGTGCGCCCGCGGCGGTCGACGCGGTGCTCGCGACCTTCCGACGGCACGGCTTCGCGGACGCGGCGGTCGTCGGCGCGGTCGCCGCGGCCGAGGGCGCGCCGCGGCTCCGGGTCGGCTGACCCCACGGGCGCGCGCCGGGGTGCGCCGACCACGGGGCTTGTGGAGCATCGCCCCGATCGCGCTATAGTGCTGAACCGAACGCAAGAATCGGCCGACAGCCGATCGTCTCCAGGGAGGAGTCACCGATGAGGACCGCACTGCATCTGCTCGCCTGCACCGCGCTCGCGGGCGTCACCCTCGCCGCTCCGGTCGCGGCGCAGGACAAGCCGAAGATCGCCACCGTGGTGAAGATCTCGGGCATCCAGTGGTTCAACCGCATGGAGGAGGGCGTCAAGCAGTACGCCGCCGACACCGGCGACGACGCCTTCCAGGTCGGGCCGGCGCAGGCCGACCCGCAGCAGCAGGTGGCGCTGATCGAGGACATGATCGCGCAGGGGGTCAACGCCCTCGCCGTCGTGCCGATGTCGCCCGAGGCGCTCGAGCCCGTGCTCGGCAAGGCGATGGAGCAGGGGATCACCGTCATCACCCACGAGGCGGCCTCGCAGAAGAACACCGCCTGGGACCTCGAGGCCTTCCAGAACGAGGCCTTCGGCGCCAACCTGATGGAGGGCCTCGCGACCTGCATGGGCGGCGAGGGCGAGTACGCCGTCTTCGTCGGCTCGCTGACCAGCCAGACCCACAACCAGTGGGTCGACGGCGCCATCGCCTACCAGAAGGAAACGTACCCGAACATGACGCTGGTCGGGGACAAGAACGAGACCTTCGACGACCAGCAGAACGCCTACGCCAAGGCCCAGGAGGTGCTGCGCGCCTTCCCGAACGTCAAGGGCTTCCAGGGGTCCGCTTCGACCGACGTCGCCGGCATCGGCCTCGCCATCGAGGAGCGCGGGCTCGAGGACAAGACCTGCGTGTTCGGGACCTCGCTGCCCTCGATCGCCGGCCAGTACATCGACACCGGCGCGGTCGACGGCATCGGCTTCTGGGATCCGGCGGTCGCCGGCTACGCGATGAACAAGCTCGCGGTGATGGTGATGAACGGCGAGGAGATCACCGACGGCATGGACCTCGGGCTCGAGGGCTACAACGAGGTCGCCCTCGACGGCAAGGTCATCTACGGACAGGCGTGGGTGAACGTGAACAAGGACAACATCGCCGACTATCCGTTCTGAGCGGACGCCGTTCTGAGCGGACGGGGCGGCCCCGGGACGTGCGGGGCCGCCGTTCTCCGGGTGGGGCCGGATTCCGGCTATGCGGCTGGAATCCTTCGGGACTCCTCGTTTGGATCGCGTCTGGATTGCGTATGGGATCGCCATGCATGACCGGTGACGGCGGAGCGGTGGAGGGGCGGTCGTGACCGCGCCCGGCGCGCCGCTCATCGTCATGGACGGCGTCACCAAGACCTATGCCGGCATCCGCGCGCTCGACGACGTCGGCTTCGCCGTGCGGGCGGGCGAGGCGGTGGCTCTCGCCGGCGAGAACGGCAGCGGCAAATCGACGCTGATCAAGGTCCTCGCCGGGGTCGAGGAACCGGACGCCGCCAGCATCACCGTCGCCGGCGAAAGCTTCGACCGGCTGACGCCGCGGCAGTCGGCGGCGGCGGGGATCATGGTGATCTTCCAGGACTTCTCGCTCTTCCCGAACCTCACCGTCGCCGAGAACATCGGCTTCGCCGCCGAGCTCCACGCCGGGCGGCGGCTCGTCGACCGCGCCCGGGTGCGGGCGCTCGCCGAGCGGATGCTGGCGCGCGTCGGCGTCGACATGCCCCTCGACGCCCGGGTCGAGACGCTGTCGGTCGCCCACAAGCAGCTCGTCGCCATCTGCCGGGCGCTCGCCTCCGACGCGCGGCTGATCATCATGGACGAGCCGACGACGGCGCTGACCGAGCGCGAGGTGCGGGTGCTCCTCGACATCATCCGGCGCTTGAAGGGCGAGGGGGTCGCCGTCGTCTTCGTCAGCCACAAGCTCGCCGAGGTGCTCGAGGTCTGCGAGCGCGTCGTCGTGCTCCGCAACGGCCGCAAGGTCGCCGAGGGGCCGGCGGCGGAGTTCGACACCGCCTCGCTCACCCGCCACATGACCGGCCGCGACGTCGCCGAGACCCCGCCGCCGCCGCTCGACGCGAACGCGCCGCGGCTCCTCGAGGTGCGCGGGCTCACCAAGGCCGGGGTCTTCGACGACATCTCCTTCGACCTGCACGCCGGCGAGGTGCTCGGCATCTCCGGCCTCCTCGGCTCGGGACGGACCGGGCTCGCCAAGGCGCTCTTCGGCCTCGCCGCGCCCGACAGCGGCACGGTCGCCCTCGACGGCCGGCCGGTGCCGCTCGGCGATCCGATCGCGGTGGCGGCGGCGGGGATCGGCTACGTCCCCGAGGACCGGCTGACCGAGGGCCTGTTCCTCACCCAGTCGATCGCGCGCAACGTCGCGATCGGGCGGCTCGACGCGCACGCGGCCGGGCCGCTCCTCGACCTGCGCGGGCTCTGGGACGAGGCCCGCGACTGGCTGAAGCGGCTGGCGGTGAAGGCGGCGGACCCGACGGCGCCGGTGCGCTCGCTCTCGGGCGGCAACCAGCAGCGGGTGGTGCTCGCCCGCTGGCTGGCGCGGGGGCCGCGCGTGCTGGTGCTGAACGGCCCGACGGTCGGGGTCGACGTCGGCTCCAAGGCCGAGATCCACGGCATCGTCCGCGACCTCGCCGCCCGCGGCCTCGGCGTCCTCGTCATCTCCGACGACCTGCCGGAGCTGCTCGGCTCCTGCCACCGCATCCTCGTCATGCGCGAGGGCCGCATCACCGACGACCTCGCCGGCGGCAGCGTCAGCGAGGCCGACCTCGCCCACAGGCTCGCGTCATGAGGCCAGTATCGTGAGGCCCGTATCGTGAGGCCCGTGTCATGAAGCTCGACTTCACCCGCAACGAGACGCTGGTCGCGCTCGTCATCGTCGCCTTCTGCGTGCTGGCGGCGGTCGTCGACCCCGGCTTCCTGTCGATGCCGACGCTGACCGACCTCGCCCGGAGCGGGATCATCCTCGGCATCTTCGCCGTCGGCGTGCTCGTCGTCCTCGTCTCCGGCGGCATCGACGTGAGCTTCACCGCGATCGCCGCCTTCGCCATGTACACGACGACGCTCGCCCTCGTCTCGTGGGCGCCGGCGACGCCGTGGCCGCTGGCCTTCCTCGTGTCGATGGCCCTCGGCGCGGCGCTCGGGGCCTTCAACGGCCTCTTCATCGCCGGCTTCGGCCTGCCGACGCTGATCGTCACCCTCGGCACGCTGTCGATCTTCCGCGGCTTCCTGCTGACCTTCGTCGGCTCCAAGCTCATCTCCAACCTGCCGCCGGGGATGCGCGACTTCTCGCGGCTGATGATGGTCCGCGGCACCAACGCCGACGGGTCGTTCTACTCGCTGCCCTGGGCCTTCGCCTTCCTCGTCGGCGTCGTCGTGGTGACGTGGGTCATCCTCTACCGCACCATGCTCGGCCGCGCGATCTTCGCGATCGGCGGCTCGGAGGAGAGCGCGCGGCGCATCGGCATCCCGGTCCGCGCCACCCAGCTCTTCGTCTACGTCTACGTCGGCATGCTCGCCGGCCTCGCCGGGATCATCCACGCCTCGATGGCGCGGGTCTCCAACCCCTTCGACCTCGTCGGGCTCGAGCTCTCGGTGATCGCCGCGGTCGTCCTCGGTGGCGCCCGCCTCGCCGGCGGCTACGGCACCCTGACCGGCACGCTCCTCGGGGTGGCGCTGATCGTGCTCGTCCGCAACTCCCTCGTCGTCCTCGGCATCCCCTCGACCTGGCAGTCGGTGGCGATCGGCATCCTCATCCTGATCGGCACCGGCCTGCCGGCGTGGCAGGCCAAGCGCGCGGCGGCGCGGGCGGCATGAAGCGGTTCCTCTCCGCCCCGGAAGCGCGGCTCGCGGTCATCGCCGTCGTCATCTTCGTCGCCATGTCGCTGCTCGCGCCGGGGCGCTTCCTCTCGGTGCAGAACGCCACCTCGATGGCCTTCCAGTTCCCCGAGTTCGCCATCCTCGCCCTGGCGATGACCATCACCATGCTGACCGGCGGCATCGACCTCTCGGTCGTCGGCGTCGCCAACCTCTCGGCCATCGTCGCCGCCCTGATCCTGACCCGCCTCGCGCCCGGAACGGAGAGCGTCGGCTGGCTCGCCCTCGCGATGCTGGCCGCCCTCTGCGTCGGCCTCCTCGCCGGGGTCTTCAACGGCATCACCGTCGCGGTCTTCGGCCTGCCGCCGATCCTCGCGACCCTCGGCTCGGGCCTCATCTTCACCGGCCTCGCCATCGCCCTGACCGGCGGCTCGGCGGTGATGGGCTTCCCGGCGGCGGCGGCGTGGCTCGGCAACGCGACGGTCGCCCGCATCCCGGTGCCGCTCCTCCTCTTCGCGCTCCTCGCCGGCGGGCTCGCCTTCGTGCTCCACCGCACCGCCTTCGGGCTCAAGGTGCAGATGTTCGGGGCGAACCCGCTGGCGGCGCGCTTCGCCGCGATCGACGTGACCGCGATGCTGATCCGCGTCTACGCGGTCTCGGGCGCCTTCGCTGCCATCGCCGGGCTGGTGGTGATGAGCCGGGCCAACTCGGCCAAGGCCGACTACGGCTCGTCCTACCTGCTCCTCGCGGTGCTGATCGCCGTCCTCGGCGGGGTCAACCCCTACGGCGGCTACGGGCGGGTGATCGGCGTCGTCCTCGCGGTGCTGTCGATGCAGTTCCTGTCCTCGGGGCTCAACATGCTCGGGGTCTCGAACTTCGCCCGCGAGCTGATCTGGGGGGTGCTGCTCCTCGTCGTCATGGTCGTCAATGCCGGCGCCTGGCCGCGCCGCCGCGCCCTCGGTCGGACACGGTCGCGGGCGCTGAACCCCGAGCCCGGAACGGAGGCCCCATGAAGAAGATCCTCAACGACCCCGCCGACTACGTCGACGAGATGCTCGACGGCCTCGTCGCCGCGCACCCGGAGTTCTACCGCCTGCACGGCGACAGCCACCGCGTCGTCGCCCGCGCCGCCCCGGGGCGCGAGGGCAAGGTCGGGATCGTGACCGGCGGCGGGTCCGGGCACCTGCCGGTCTTCACCGGCTACGTCGGCCCCGGGCTCCTCGACGCCTGCGCCATCGGCGACGTCTTCGCCTCGCCCTCGGCCGAGCAGATGGCCGACGCCATCCGCGCCGCCGACCACGGCGCCGGCGTCCTCCGCCTCTACGGCAACTACGGCGGCGACGTGATGAACTTCGACATGGCGGGCGACCTCGTCGAGTTCGACGACATCCGCACCACGACCGTGCTCCTCGCCGACGACGTCGCCTCGGCCGGCCCCGAGGAGCGCGAGAAGCGCCGCGGGGTCGCCGGCATGGTCTACGCCTTCAAGATCGCCGGCGCGGCGGCCGAGGCCGGGCTCGACCTCGACGGCGTCACCCGCGTCGCCCAGGCGGCCGCCGACGCCTGCCGCTCGGTCGGCGCCGCGCTCTCGCCCTGCACCGTGCCGCAGGCGGGGCGCCCGACCTTCGAGATCGGCGACGACGAGATGGAGATGGGCATGGGCATCCACGGCGAGCCCGGCGTCTGGCGCGACAAGCTCCGCCCCGCCGACGCCATCGC
>CAZEGY010000097.1:5818-10075 GCA_964511815.1 uncultured Rhodovulum sp. | reverse complement strand
GCGGCGAACCGCGCCACCGTCGCCGACTGGCTCGCCGCGCGCCCGGGGCGCGGCTGGCGCCTCGCCCGCCGCGACTGGGCGAACATCGTCGCCCACCCGTTCGCGCCGCCCAGCCCCCGCCCCCGCGACCGGCGCGGCCGCCACTCGCGGCCGGGCTTCGAGAAGTTCCCGCCCCTCGCCGACCTCCGCGCCCAGTTCCCGGCCCACGCCGAGCGCAACGCCTTCCTCGGCGCCGACACCCTGCTCCTCGACGCCGACGCGCTGCCGCCGGAATGGGAGCTCCACCGCTTCGGGGCGATGGCGGTCGCGGACTTCCTCGCCGGCATCGACTTCTTCGTCTACTTCACCCACCCGCTCTGGCGCGAGAGCTTCGGGCGGGCGATCGCCGAGGCGATCGCCGCCGGCAAGCTCGTCATCACCGACCCCGCGACCGCGGCGAGCTTCGGCCCCGGCGTCGTCGCCGACGACGGCCAGGGCGTCGACGCCATCGTCGCCGCCCACGTCGCCGACCCGCGCCGCTACGCCGCGGCGGTGCGCCGCGCCCAGGCCGACCTCGCCGCCCACCGCCCCGAGGCGGTGGTCGCGCGCCTCCTGCCCCTCCTCCAGCCGGACGCCGCCGCCGATGCTCCTCTGTGAGACCGCCCGCGACGGAGGCCCGGCCTTCGAGGACCTGGCGATCTTCGCCGACCGTCTCGCGGCGCTCGGCCTGCCCGCCCGCATCGCCGCGCGCTCGGTGCCCGAGCAGCCGAGCCTGAACCTCCAGTTCGACCTCGCGCCGCTCCTCCACGACGGCGACCCCGGCCCCGGCGACACCCTCGTCCTCCTCGCCGCCGACGCGCTCGACGACGCCGGCCTCGCCCGGCTGCGCCGCCTCGCCGGCGCCGGCCCGCTCGAGTCCCGGGCGTTCGGCGCCTTCGCGCACGCCCAGACCGCGCTCGGGGTGCGGGCGCGGCTCTCCTACGTCCTCGGCCGCGAGCCCGAGCTCCTCGACCTCGGCACCGGCAGCCGCATCGCCCCGGTCTTCGGCGTGCCGCGCGAGCCGGTGCCACGGCCCGCCGCCCCGCGCCTCCTCCTCGTCGGACCGGACCTGCGCGACCCCGCGCAGGCCGCCGTCCTCCACGCCCTCGCCCCGCGCCGCGGGCTGGCGGTGACGGTGGTCACCGACAGCCGCAGCAAGCGCGAGTGGATCGCGGCGAACCGCCACGCCGTCCCGGTCTTCGCCTACGGCGAGGCCGGTCCGCTCACCCTCGCCGACCGCTGCGACCTCGCGGTGTTCTTCGTCCGCATCGAGGGCAGCTACCGCCTCCAGGCCCTCGCCGCCGACATGCTCGTCGCCGGCACCCCGGTCCTCGACGGCAGCGCCGGCCACGCCAACGCGGCCGAGAGCGACGCCTTCGTCCCGGCGCCCCGGGGGCTCGTCGGCCTCGACGGCTTCCTCGACGCCGAGATCCTCCCGAACCTCGCGCGCATCGGCGAGAACGTCGCCGCCAGCCGCGCCGCCGCCGCGGTCCGCCCCGACCGCGTCCTCGCCTTCCTCGGCGCGACACCGCCCGGCCCGCCCGCCCGCCGCCGGCGCCCCGGCTCCGGTCCCGGTCCCGGCCCCGCCGCGGGATCGGTCGTCTTCATGCCGACGAACGGCGTCGGCCTCGGCCATGCCCAGCGCTGCACGCTCATCGCCCGCGCCCTCTCCCCCGGGCGGCCGCGGCCGGTGTTCGCGGCGTTCCCGAGCTGCACCGCGCTCGTCAAGGCGCAGGGCTTCGACGCGATGCCGCTCATCGGACGCTCGCGGCTCCACGCCCAGAGCCACGAGCACGACCTCGGCAACTACCTCCGCCTCCGCGCCCTCGCCGCCGGCGCCCGCGCCTTCGTCTTCGACGGCACCTACGTCTTCGACTCGGTCTACCGCACCGTCCTCGGCCGCGACATCGCCGGCGTCTGGATCCGGCGGGGCCTGTGGCCGGCGGGGCAGGACAACGCCATCGCCCTCGACCGCGAGAAGGCCTTCGCCCGGGTGATCGTCCCCGAGGAGGCGTTCGAGGAGCTCAACACCGCCTATTCCCGCGGCCCGCACCTCCACGCCGTCGGGCCGATCGTCCAGGCGATCGACCTCGACGCGCCCGCCCGCGCCGCGCTCCGCGCCGCGCTCGCCGACCGCCTCGACCGCCGGTTCGAGCGGCTCGCCGTCACCCTCCTCGGCTCGGGCGTCGCCGCCGCGCGCGGCACCCAGATCCAGGCGCTGTGCGGGCTCTTCGAGCGGCGCTCCGACACGCTGCACCTCGTCGTCCTCTGGCCGAACGCCACGCTCGAGCCGGGGTGGTTCGGCTGGCGCAACACCCGGATCGTGCGCACCGGCCGGGCCGCCGTCGTCGCCGCCGCCGCCGACGTGGCGGTGACCGCCGCCGGCTACAACTCGTTCCACGAGGCGCTCTACAACCGCGTTCCGGCGATCTTCGTGCCCCAGACCGCCGGCTTCATGGACGACCAGCGCGCCCGCGCCCGCGCCGCGAGCGAGCGCGGCCTCGCGGCGATGGTCGAGCCCGAGGCGCTGATGACGCTCGAGCGCCTCGTCGCCCGCCATCTCGACGACGGCGAGGGCGAGGCGGTGCGCGCCCGCCTCGCCCTCGCCGAGCTTCCCGCCCCCGGCACCGCCCGCGCCGCCGCGCTGATCGAGGAGATCGCCCATGGACCCGACGCACTGGAGCTCGATCCTGCCGCGGATCGGCCGGCATGACGCCGACGACCTCGACGCGCTCCTCGCCCCGTTCGACCCGCGCGCGACCGCCCCGGGGCGCGACCTCTTCCCGCTCCCCGAGGCCGAGCTCATGCCCGGCACGGCGCTGAAGCGCGCCGACGCGGTCTGCGTCGGCCTGCGCGCCCCGGCGGGCGGAACGGCGGACGTCGTCGACCGCGCCCTCCGCCTCGCCGCCTTCGCCGCCGAGCGCGACGTCGAGATCGTCATCCTCGCCGAGGCCGACCGCTCGGGCTTCGAGCGCTTCGGCTTCCGGGTCGAGCGCATCGCCGGCGACACCCCGGAACAGCGCGCCGCCTGCGAGGACCAGATCCGCCGCTTCTGGAACCTCGACCTCGTTCTCTGACCACGCCGTCACCTCGAAAGGACCGCCATGCCGCCGATCCGCCCGTTCCTCCTCGGCCTCGCCCTCATCGCCGCCGGCTGCGCGACGACGCCGGCCGGGCCGACGATCTTCGACCGGACGGCCGTCCACCACCCCGAGGCGCTCTTCGACGTCGCCAGCCGCAGCGCCGCGCTCCGCCAGGTCAGCGCCGGCACCGGCGAGCGCAAGGGCGAGCGCATCTGCGTCCGCGCCAGCGACGTCCCCGACTACGGGCCGCTCCTCGGTCCCTCGCTCGCCGCGGTGAAGGGCGGCGGCGAGACCAACAACGACGCCCGCGACATGGCGCGCGCGCTGAACCTCAGCGCCTACTACGTCCTCTTCCAGAACGACGCGGCGCGGGCGAAGGCCGACGTCGCCGTCCTCCGCCGCCACGCCGACGCCGACGCCTGGATCGTCGCCAGGCCGAGCTGGACCAACGCCGCCGGGGTCATCAACACCATGGGCGCGCTCCTGCCCGCCTGGCACATACTCCGCCAGACCGACGCCCCGACGGCCGAGGACCGCGCCGCGATCGAGGGCTGGCTCCGCCGGCTCGCGGCGCAGGGCGACGAGCACCCCGGCGACAACAACACCGGCACCGCCCGCGGCGCCGCCGACATGATGCTCGGCCTGATGCTCGGCGACGACGCGCGCTACCGGAAGGGCGTGCAGCAGGGCTTCAACGCCCAGCTCGCCGCGATGCGCCCGGACGGCAGCTTCCCGCTGGAGACCGACCGCGGCCGCGGCGCGCTCCAGAACCAGAGCCGCAACATCGCCTTCCTGATCTACGCCGCCGAGATCGCCGCCTCGCAGGGCGACAACCTCTACGGCGCCCGCGTCAACGGCAAGGGCATCGACGACGCCATCGCCTTCCTCCTCGCCGCCGCCGACGACAACGCCCTCGTCGACGGCTACGCCGCGGCGAACCGCAACCCGCCGAAGACCGCGCCCGACTTCGCCCCCGGCGCCCAGCTCGACCCCTTCGACTCGACGGCGCGGGCGTGGGCGATGCTCTACACCCAGCGTTTCCCCCGCTCCGAGCTCAGCGCCGCGATCCGCGACCACGTCACCATCGGCCGGCGGGTGTCGAGCGACACCGTCGGCGGCAACGTCACCTGCTACGCCAAGCGGCTCTGACGCGCGC
>CAZEGY010000097.1:0-5718 GCA_964511815.1 uncultured Rhodovulum sp. | reverse complement strand
CGGCGCGCCGCCGGGGCGCCGACGGGGCGCCGACGGGAAACGGCTTGCCTCGCGAATTGGTCTGGAGTCTGGTGCATCGAAGGAGAGCACCGGGACATGAGCCGATGACCAAGCCGACCGCCGCCTTCCACCCCGACCCCGTCGAGGCCGCCCGCCTCCTCGTCGCCCACGACGCCGAGGCCCACGCCTTCTCCGCGGTGGTGCCGCCGATCGCGCAGACCTCGCTCTTCACCTTCGCCAGCTACGACGAGATGGTCGCCGCCTACCGCGGCGAGATCGCCCGCCCGATCTACAGCCGCGGCCTCAACCCGACGGTGCGGACGTTCGAGGAGACGGTCGCCGCCCTCGAAGGCGCCGAGGACGCCCTCGGCTTCGCCAGCGGCATGGCGGCGATCTCGGCCGCGGTCCTCAGCTTCGTCGCCCCCGGCGACCGCATCGTCGCCGTGCGCAACGTCTACCCCGACGCCTTCCGCCTCTTCGGCACCGTGCTGCCCCGCCTCGGCGTCACCGTCGACTACGTCGACGGCCGCGACCCCGCCGCCGTCGCCGCCGCCCTCCCCGGCGCCCGCCTCCTCTACCTCGAGAGCCCGACGAGCTGGCAGATCGAGGCCCTCGACGTCCCCGCCCTCGCCACCGCCGCCAAGGCCGCCGGCGTCCTCTCGGTCATCGACAACTCGTGGGCGACGCCGATCTTCCAGAACCCGCTCGCCCTCGGCGTCGACCTCGTCCTCCATTCGGCCTCCAAGTACATCGGCGGCCACAGCGACGTCGTCGCCGGCGTCGTCGCCGGCCCGCGCGCCCTCGTCGACCGCCTCCGCGCCGAGCTCTACCCCTACGTCGGCGGCCGGCTCGCGCCCTTCGACGCCTGGCTGCTGATCCGCGGCCTCCGCACCCTGCCGCTGCGGATGCGCGCCCACGAGGAGTCCGCGCTGACGATCGCCCGCCGCCTCGCCGAGCGCCCCGAGGTGACGGCCGTCAACCACCCCGGCCTCGCCGCCCTGCCGCCCGGCCTGCGCGGCACCTCCGGCCTCTTCTCCTTCGAGCTCGCCGAAGGCCTCGACGTCCGCGCCTTCTGCGACACGCTCCGCCTCTTCAAGCTCGGCGTCAGCTGGGGCGGCCACGAGAGCCTCGTCGTCCCCGGCGAGGTCGTGCTCCAGCAGAAGGCCGAGCCCAACTCCGCCCGCGCCTTCGGCATGAGCCCGCGCTCCGTCCGCCTCCACGTCGGCCTCGAAGGCACCGAGGCGCTGTGGGCCGACCTCGCCGCCGGCCTCGACGCCGCCCGCAACTGACCGTTTTCAACAGGGGGACCACCGCAATGAAGAAACTGCTCGCCGCAACCGCCCTCGCCGCGCTCGTCGCGGGGACGGCCTCGGCCGAAAACCTCCGCCTCGTCGAGGTCATCACCAGCCCGCAGCGCACCGAGACCCTCCGGGGCATCGTCGCCGAGTTCGAGAAGGCCAACCCCGGCACCACCGTCGAGATCATCTCGCTGCCGTGGGGCGAGGCCTTCCAGAAGTTCGCGACGATGGTCTCGGCCGGCGACGTTCCCGACGTGGTCGAGATGCCCGACACCTGGGTCTCGCTCTACGCCGGCAACGACATGCTCGCCGACCTCTCGCCGTACCTCGAGACCTGGGAGCACGCCTCCGACCTCTCCGACCGCGCCGTCGCCCTCGGCGCCGTCGACGACAGGCCGGTGATGCTGCCCTACGGCTTCTATCTCCGGGCGATGTTCTACAACAAGGATCTGCTGGCGGAGGCCGGCGTCGAGGCGGTGCCGACCACCCTCGACGAGTTCCGCGCCGCCGCCGAGAAGGTCTCCGCCCTCCCCGGCAAGGCCGGCTACTGCATGAGGGGCGGCCCGGGCGGGCTCAACGGCTGGGTGATGTTCCCGGCGACGATGGCCGGCGACAACGCCTTCTTCGACGAGGCCGGCAAGTCGACCTTCGACAGCGAGGACTGGGTGAAGGGCCTCACCTGGTACATCGACCTCTACAAGGACGGCCTCGCCCCGAAGGACAGCGTCAACTGGGGCTTCAACGAGATCGTCGCCGGCTTCTACACCGGCCAGTGCGCCTTCCTCGACCAGGACCCCGACGCCCTCATCGCCATCGCCGAGCGCATGAAGCCCGAGCAGTACGGCGTCACGACCTTCCCCAAGGGCCCGGACGGCAAGGCCTTCCCGACCATCGGCTACGCCGGCTGGTCGATCATGGAGCCGAGCGCGAACAAGGATCTGGCGTGGAAGCTCGTCGCCACGCTCGAAGGCCCCGAGGGCAACATCGCCTGGAACAAGATGACCGGCGCCCTCCCGGCCCTGACCTCGGCCGAGAGCGACCCCTTCTACCAGAGCGAGGCCTTCAAGGGCTGGTTCGAGGAGCTCGCCGACCCCGACGTGGTGCCGACGATCATGCCGACCTGGCTCGAGGAGTTCGCCTTCTTCAAGGACAGCCTCGCCATCTCCTCCGGCCAGAAGGCCCTCCTCGGCGAGATCACCCCCGAGGAGCTCGCCGCGGAATGGGCCGCGTACCTGACCAAGGCGCAGGAAAAGTACCTCGCCAACTGAGGCGACGGGCGCCCGGCGACGGGCGCCCTCACCCCGCGGGCGAGCGGTTTCCAAGAGGTTAACGCGCGAGGCCTTATCGTGATATTTCAACCACTTGACCCCCGTCTCGCGCGCGAGACGCCAGAGGTTTCGCGGTGACGCCGGGCGCCCGGCGCCCGCTTCTCCACCGCCTCGGCGACGCCGTCGAGCCCTGGCTCTACAGCGCCCCGGCCCTGATCGTGATAGCCGCCGTCATGCTGGTGCCCCTCGTCGTCGGCATCTCCTACGCCTTCCGCGACGTGCAGATCCTCAACCCCTTCTCCGGCGGCTTCATCGGCCTCGACCACTTCCGCGCCCTCGCCGACGACAAGGCCTTCCGCGGCGCGCTGATCAACACCTTCTGGTGGACCTTCCTCACCGTCCTCATCCAGCTCGTCCTCGGCCTGATCCTCGCCCTCCTCCTCGACGTCCCCTTCCGCGGCCGCGGCGTCGCCCAGGCCCTCGTCTTCCTGCCGTGGGCGGTGCCGACCTTCCTCACCGGCCTCAACTGGGCCTGGCTCTTCAACCCGACGATCGGCCCGCTGCCGCACTGGCTCTACGCCCTCGGCATCCTCGCCGCGCCCGACAACATCCTCTCCGACCCCGACCTCGCCCTCTGGGGTCCGATCGCGGCGGCGGTGTGGTGGGGCATCCCGTTCTTCGCCATCACCCTGCTCGCCGCCCTCCAGTCGATCCCGTCGGATCTCTACGAGGCCGCGGCCATCGACGGCGCCAACCCCCTCCAGCGCTTCTGGTCGATCACCCTGCCCTTCCTCGCCCCGGTGATCGCCATCACCGTGCTGCTGCGCACCGTCTGGGTCGCGAACTTCACCGACCTCATCATCGTCATGACCGGCGGCGGCCCCGCCGACCGCACCCAGACCGTGGCGAGCTACATCTTCACCCAGGCCTTCAAGCGCCTCGACTTCGGCTATGCCTCGGCGATCTCGCTGGTGCTGCTCTTCCTCCTGCTGACCTACGCGCTCCTGATCCTGCTCCTCCGCCAGCGCCTCATCGACCGGGACAAGTGACATGCGCGCCCTCGGCACCGTCGCCCACCGCCTCGCCATCCTCGCCTACATCGCCTTCGCGCTCTTCCCGCTCTACTGGCTGGTGAAGGTCTCGGTGACGCCGAACGACCTGCTCTATTCCGAGGGCATCCGCCTCTGGCCGTCGCGGATGACCTTCGAGCACTTCCGCTTCGTCCTCGCCCACTCGGACTTCCCGCTCTTCTTCCGCAACAGCCTGATCGTCTCGACCGCGACCGCGATCATCGCGACCGCCCTCGCCGCCCTCGCCGGCTACGCGCTGTCGCGCTTCGCCTTCCGCGGCAAGCTCACCGTCGCGGCGCTCCTCCTCGTCACCCAGATGTTCCCGCTCGTCATGCTGATCGCCCCGATCTTCAAGCTGCTCTCCCCCCTCGGCCTGACCAACTCCCTGACCGGCCTCGTCATCGTCTACGTCGCCTTCAACGTGCCCTTCGCCTGCTTCCTGATGCAGTCGTTCTTCGACGGCATCCCCCGCGACCTCGAGGAGGCGGCGATGATCGACGGCGCCAGCCGCTTCACCGCCTTCCGCCAGATCATCCTGCCGCTGACCCTGCCCGGCATCGCCGCCACCGTCGGCTTCGTCTTCACCGCGGCGTGGAGCGAGATGATCTTCGCCCTCATGCTCATCTCCTCGAACGCCAAGGCGACCTTCCCGGTCGGCCTGCTCTCCTTCGTCTCCAAGTTCTCGGTCGACTTCGGCCAGATGATGGCGGCGGGCGTGCTCGCGCTCATCCCGGCCTGCCTCTTCTTCCTCCTCATCCAGCGGTATCTGGTCCAGGGCCTGACCGCCGGCGCCGTGAAGGGCTGACCCATGGCCACCATCGACATCCGCGGCGTCTCCAAGGCCTACGGCACCCACGCCCCCGTCCTCACCGACATCGACCTCTCCATCCGCGACGGCGAGTTCGTCGTCCTCGTCGGCCCGTCCGGCTGCGGCAAGTCCACGCTCCTGCGGATGATCGCCGGCCTCGAGGCGATCACCGCCGGCACCATCGCCATCGGCGGCCGGGTGGTGAACGACCTCGCCCCCAAGGCCCGCGACATCGCCATGGTCTTCCAGAGCTACGCGCTCTATCCGCACATGACCGTCGCCGAGAACATGACCTACTCGCTGCGCCTGCGCAAAACCCCGAAGGCGGGCGTCGCGGCGAAGCTCGCGGCGGCCTCGGCCAAGCTCGGCCTCGACGCCTTCCTCGCCCGCAAGCCCAAGGCCCTCTCCGGCGGCCAGCGCCAGCGCGTCGCGATGGGGCGGGCCATCGTCCGCGCCCCCAAGGCCTTCCTCTTCGACGAACCGCTCTCCAACCTCGACGCCCGCCTCCGCGAGCAGATGCGCGCCGAGATCCGCAAGCTCCACGCCGGCCTCGGCGCCACCTCGATCTACGTCACCCACGACCAGGTCGAGGCGATGACCCTCGCCGACCGCATCGTCGCCATGCACGGCGGCATCATCCAGCAGGTCGGCTCGCCGCTCGACCTCTACGACCGCCCGGCCAACCTCTTCGTCGCCGGCTTCATCGGCTCGCCGGGAATGAACTTCCTGCCCGCCACCTGGGACGCCGGCGCCGCGGCGGTCCGCCTCGCCGACGGCACCGCGCTCTCCCCCGGCCGGCCGGTCGCGCTCGCCGACGGCGCCCCGGTCACCGTCGGCATCCGTCCCGAGCACGTCCGTCCCGGCGACGACGGCGCGCTCGCCGCGCCCGTCGAGCTCGTCGAGCCGACCGGGCACGGCATCATCCTCCACCTCCGCGTGCAGGATCGGCCGTTCAAGGTGCTGACCACCGACCGCCGCTACCTCACGCCGGGCGCCGCGGTGGCGGTGACCCTGCCGGCGGAGCGCCTCCACCTCTTCGGCGCGGACGGCGGGCGGATCGAGCCGGAGGGCGAAACGGGGGGCGAAGCGGGAGGCACGGCGGCCTGATCCCCGCCGCCGCAGGTCGCGGCCGCCACCGTCGGGCGGCGCCGGGTTCAGTCGTCGCGGTGGACGCGCTCCTTGCGCTCGTGGCGCTCCTGCGCCTCGAGGCTGAGCGTGGCGATCGGGCGGGCGTCGAGGCGCTTCAGCGAGATCGGCTCGCCGGTCTCCTCGCA
>CAZEGY010000096.1:2258-10124 GCA_964511815.1 uncultured Rhodovulum sp. | reverse complement strand
TCCTCGAAGAGGATCGCGTGGCGCGCGGCGAGGCGGACCGGGTCGTGGTCGTAGCCGCCGCCGAGGACGCCGGTCACCGGCAGGCCGCGGCCCCGGCCCCAGCCGAGGACCCGGGCGTCGCGGGCGCGGAGGCCGGCGTCGCTGAGCGCGAGGCGGCCGAGGCGGTCGCCGGCGTGGGGGTCGACGCCGGCGTTGTAGAAGACGAGATCGGCGCGGAACGTCTCGGTCGCGGCGAGGGCGCGGTCGAGGGTCGCGAGGTAGGGCCGGTCGCCGAGGCGGTCGGCGAGCGCGAAGTCGAGGGACGACGCCGCCTTTCGTGCCGGGTAGTTGCGCGCGGCGTGGAGCGACAGGGTGAGGACGCGGGGGTCGCCCGCGAAGATGCGGGCGGTGCCGTCGCCCTGGTGGACGTCGCAGTCGACGACGAGGATGCGCGCGACGCGGCCCTCGTCGAGGAGCGCGCGCGCGGCGATCGCCACGTCGTTGAAGACGCAGTAGCCGGCGCCGCCGGCCGGGCAGGCGTGGTGCGAGCCGCCGGCCATGTTGGCGGCGAGGCCGGTCTCGAGGGCGAGGCGGGCGGCGAGGAGGGTACCCGCCGCGGCGAGGAAGGCGCGGCGGGCGACGGCGGCGGTGTTGGGGAGGCCGATGCTGCGGACCTCCGCGGCGGTCATCCGCGCCTCGGCGACGCGCTCGACGTAGGCGAGGTCGTGGACGGCGGCGGCGCGGGCGGGGGCGATCGGCGCCGGCGCGAGGGTGCCGCCCTCGGCCGGCAGCAGCCGCCGGGCAGCGAGGGCGTCGCGGAGGTAGCCGTACTTCGACATCGGGAACGGGTGCCCGGGGCGGAGCGGCGCGACGTAGTCGGGATGGAAGACGATCGGCAGGGGCATCGGGTCCGGGCGTGGGCTGGGGGGCGTGGGCTGGGGGGCGTGGGCTGGGGCGTGCGCCGGCGATCCTGCGCCGGAGACGGAGGCGCCGCAAGCGGGTGCCCCGGGGGGACACCGCGGGACGACCACCGCGTCGCCGAAGGGAGGCGAACGGGATCGGGCGGGTCTATGTCTTTTCGCCCAGACGCGCGCCGATGATCGCCGCGGCGCGGCGCGCGTCCTCGGCCAGCGTGCGGCGGAGGGTGTCGAGGTCCGGCATCGCGGTCGCGTGGAGGACGAGGCGGACGAGGCCCTCGCCGCCTTCGGCGGGGTCGATGGTGTGGTCGCTCGCGAGGCGGCCGATCTGCTGGAGCGCGTGCAGCCGGTCGAGGGCGGCGGCGAGCAGGGCGGCGTCGGGGCGGGAGAGCCAGCCGGAGGTCCCGAGGCGGTCGAGCATCTGGCCGGGTCGGCGGACGCTCGCGAGGTTGCGCAGGAGGGCGCCGGTCTGGGCGAGGAGCTCGATGTCCATCATCCGCCCGGGGCCGAGCTTCACCTCCCACGGGTTCGCCGCGGCGCCCTCGTGGGCCTCGGCGAGCCGGCGGCGCATGTCGGCGGCGTCGGGGAGGACCTTGGCCGGGTCGTGGGGGCGGGCGAGGACCTCGCCGACGGCGGCGGTGACCGCCTCGGCGACGGCGCCGGGGCCGGCGACGACGCGGGCGCGGGTGAGGGCGAGGTGCTCCCACGTCCACGCCTCCTCGGCCTGGTAGCGGCGGAACGAGGCGAGCGAGGTCGCGAGCGGGCCCGACTGGCCGGAGGGGCGGAGGCGCATGTCGACCTTGTAGAGGATGCCCTCGGCCATCGGCGCGGTCAGCGCGGCGATCAGCGCCTGGGTCAGGCGGGTGTAGTAGGTCGAGACCGGCAGCGGCCGCCGGCCCTCGGAGCTCTCGGCGCCGGCGGCGTCGTAGATGACGATGAGGTCGAGGTCGGAGGTCGCGGTCATCTCGCGGCTGCCGAGCTTGCCCATCGCGACGATCACCGCGCCGGCGCCGGGCGGCGGCCCGTGGCGGGTGGCGAAGTCGGCGGCGACGACGGGCCACAGCGCCTGGAGGAGGGTGTCGGCGACGGCGGAGTAGGCGGCGGCCGCGGCCTCGGGCTCGGCGAGGCCGCGCAGGAGGTGGACGCCGATGCGGAAGGCGCGCTCCTTCAGCCACGCCCGCGCGGTGTCGAGGGTGCGCTCGTAGTCGTCGAGGCCGTCGAGGCGGCGGGCGAGGCTGGCGCGGAGCTCGGAGGCGCCGCCGAGCGGGCGGTAGAAGTCGGCGGCGATCACCGCGTCGAGGACGCCGGCGTTGGCGCCGAGGTAGCGGGCGAGCTCGGGCGCGGTGCCGCAGATGTCGACGAGGAGGTCGAGGAGCTGGGGGTTCGCCTCCATCAGCGAGAAGAGCTGCACCCCCGAGGGGAGGCGCGAGAGGAAGGCGTCGAGCGCGGCGAGCGCGGCGTCGGGCGAGGCGGTCTCGGCGATGCGCCGCAGGAGCTCGGGCTCGAGGCGGCGGAAGATCGTGCGGGCGCGGTCGGTGCGGAAGGCGGGCAGGCGGTCCCACGCCGCCATGCGGGCGCGGGCGGCGTCGGCGTCGGCGAAGATCGCCTCGGGGGCCGGGGCCGACGTCGGCGCGCGCTCCTGGGCGAAGAACGGCTCGGTCAGCTCCTCGACGCGGGCGAAGCGCCGCGCGAGGGTGTCGGTCAGCGCCGCGACGTCGGTGTCGCAGAAGGCGGCGAGGCGGGCGAGGCCGTCGTCGCTCTCGGGGAGGCGCTGGGTCTGGGCGTCCTCGAGCATCTGCAGGCGGTGCTCGGTCTCGCGGTGGGCGGTGTAGGCGGCGGCGAGCTCGTCGGCGGCGCCCTGGTCGACCCAGCCCTTGGCGGCGAGGGCGGCGAGGGCGGGGAGGGTGGCGCGCTGGCGGAGCTCGGGGTCGCGGCCGCCGGTGATGAGCTGGCGGGTCTGGGTGAAGAACTCGATCTCGCGGATGCCGCCGCGGCCGAGCTTGACGTCGTGGCCGGGGACCCCGAGCGGTCCGGCGAGGCCCTTGTGGGCGCGGATGCGCAGCCGCATGTCGTGGGCGTCCTCGATCGCCCAGAAGTCCATGTGCTTGCGCCAGACGAAGGGGCGCAGGCGGTCGAGGAAGGCCCGGCCGGCGGCGATCGCGCCGGCGCAGGGGCGGGCCTTGATGTAGGCGGCGCGCTCCCAGGTGCGGCCGAGGCTCTCGTAGTAGTGCTCGGCCGGGTCGGTGGCGATGCAGACCGGCGTCACCGAGGGGTCGGGGCGGAGGCGGAGGTCGGTGCGGAAGACGTAGCCCTCGGCGGTGATCTCGGAGAGCAGCTTCACGAGCTTCTGGGTGACGCGGATGAAGCCGCGGCGGAGCTCGGCGTAGTCGTCGGGATCGTGGCGGCTCTCGTCGAAGAGGACGATGAGGTCGATGTCGGAAGAGTAGTTGAGCTCGTTCGCCCCCATCTTGCCCATGGCGAGGACGAACATCCCCGCGGCCTCGGGGATGTCGGCTTGCGTGACGCCGGGGAGCTTGCCCCTGGCGACCTCGTCGGCGACGAGGGCGGTGAGCCCGAGGTGGGTGGCGCGGTCGGCGAGCGCGGTGAGGGCGCCGGTGACCGCGGCGAGATCCCAGGCGCCGCCGAGGTCGGCGAGGGCGGCGAGAAGCGCGGTCCGGCGCTTGGCGACGCGGGCCGAGTCGGCGAGGGCGGCGGAGGACTCCGCCGGCATCGCCGCGAGGATCGCGGCCATCGTCTCCTCGGGCGGGGCGGCGAGGGCCGCCTCGAGCCAGTCGGCCTCGCGGGCGATGAGGCCGCCGAGGAAGGTCGAGCAGCCGGCGGTGCCTTCGAGCAGCGCGCGCACCGGTGCGGGCTGGCTGGCGAAGCGGTCGGCGGCGTCGGCGGCCATCGCCGCGTCGAAGGGCCGCGGCGCGCGGGTGATGCGGTCGGCGAGGCTCGCGGCCATCAACGGCCCTCGTAGCGGGCGGGGCGCTTGCCGAGGAACGCCGCGACGCCCTCGCGGAAGTCGCGGGTCGCGGCGGCCTCGCCCTGGAGGCGCGCCTCGAGGGCGAGCTGGTCGGGGAGGGCGTTGCCGAGGCTGGCGCGGAGCGCCTGCTTGATCAGGCGGTAGCTCGCGGTCGGGCCCTGCGCGAGCTGGCGGGCGCGGGCGGCGACGGTCTCGGCGAAGGCGTCGTCGGGAACCGCCTGCCAGATCATGCCCCAAGCGGCCGCCTCGCGGGCGGTGACCGGCTCGGCGAAGAGGGCGGCGCCCATCGCCCGGGCGAAGCCGACCTGGCGGGGGAGCCAGTAGGTGCCGCCGGCGTCGGGGATGAGGCCGATGCGGGCGAAGGCCTGGAGGAAGACCGCGGACTCGGTGGCGATGACCACGTCGCAGGCGAGGGCGAGGTTGGCGCCGGCGCCGGCGGCGGCGCCGTTGACCGCGGCGATCGTCGGGATGGGGCAGTCGTAGATGGCGGTGAGCAGGGGCTCGTACTCGTCGCGGAGGGCGCGCTCGACGTTCGCGGCGATGTCCTCGGAGAGATCCTGCCCGGAGCAGAACGAGCTGCCGGCGCCGGTCAGGACGAGGACGCGGGCCTCGCTGGCGGCGCGCGCGACGGCGGCGCGCAGCGCGCGGCGGACGGGGGCGTTCAGACCGTTCCTGACCTCGGGGCGGTTCAGGGTGACGGTCGCGACGGCGTCCGCCACGGTGACGAGAACGGGTTCGCTGGGCATGGCCGGGTTCCTCCTGCGCCGCGGACGATAGCGGCGGGGGCGAGGACGGGAAAGGGCGGTCGGCGGCTACGAGGGCGGGGAGGCGATGGCGCGGCGCGGGCTGCGGGCGGGCGATGCGCTCAGGGTGCGGGTTCGCTGCCGGTGAGATCGCGGAGGCGGGCTTCCTCCTCCGGGGTGAGCGGCGGGCGCGCGGGCGGCGGCGCGGCGGCGCGGCGGCGGATGAAGGCGAAGGCGATGGTGCCGCCGGCGAGGAGGAGGAGGGGGCCGGAGAGCCAGAGCGCGGCGTTGCGGGCGGTGAACGGCGGGCGGAAGAGCACGAACTCGCCGTAGCGGTCGACGACGAAGGCCTGGACCTGCGTGTCGTCGTCGCCGGCGACGATGCGCTCGCGGACGAGCAGGCGGAGGTCGCGGGCGATGTCGGCGTTCGAGTCGTCGATCGACTCGGACTGGCAGACGACGCAGCGCAGCTCCCTGGTGATGGCGCGGGCGCGGGCCTCGAGCGCCGGGTCGGGAAGGATCTCGTCGGGCTGGACGGCGTGGGCGGCGGGCGCGAGGAGGACAGGCGCGAGGAGGGCGGGCGCGAGGAGGGCGAGGGCGAGGAGGATGCCGGCGAGGAAGGGGGCCTTCTGCCCCCTCTTGGCCTGCGGCCAATTCACCCCCGAGGATACTTGGGGACCGAAGATCGGGTGGGGTGCGCCCGCGGCCATCGGGTCATTCCGCCGGGACGGCGGCGCGCGGCGTGCGGCGGGCGGGGGCGCCGACGCGGTAGCGGCGGTCGGTGAGGCTGACGACGCCGCCCGCCGCCATGATCATCGCCCCGAGCCAGATCCAGTTGGCGAACGGCTTGACGTAGGTGCGCAGCGCCCAGCCGTCGCCCTGGGGCTCGCCGAGGGCGACGTAGAGGTCGCGGGTGAAGCCGCGGTCGATCCCGGCCTCGGTCGTCGCCATCCGCTGGACGTCGTAGAGCCGCTTCTCGGGGTGGAGCGTCGCGATGACGCGGTCGCCCTCGAGGACGGTGACGACGGCGCGGTCGGCGTCGTAGTTCGGGCCGCGGGCGTGCGCGACGCCGTCGAGGCGCAGCGCGTAGCGGCCGACGGGGAAGCTCTCGCCGGGATGGGCGACGCGGATGTCCTCGACCGCCCAGGCGGTGATCGCGGCGACGCCGAAGATCGTCACCCCGAGGCCGGAATGGGCGAGGGCCTTGCCCCAGTCGGCGCGGGGGAGATTGGTGGCGCGGCGCAGGGTCTCGGGCAGGGGGGCGCGGCCGAGGCGGGCGCGTTCGGCGATCTCGGTGGCGGCGCCGAAGACGAGCCACGAGGCGAGGGCGGCGCCGATCGGCGCCATCGCCGAGCGCCCGGACTGGATCGCCCAGACGAGGACGCCGAGGGCGAGCGCGAGGGCGAGGGCGCCGCGCAGCTGCCAGAGGGCGCGGCCGAGGCTGCCGCGCTTCCACGGCAGGATGGCGAGCGGCGGGAGGACGATGGCGATCGCGATCATGAACGGGGTGAAGGCGAGGTCGAAGAACGGGGCGCCGACCGAGACCTTGCGCCCGGTCAGGAGCTCGACGGCGAGGGGCCAGACGGTGCCGACGAAGACGACGAAGGTCGCGACCACGAGCAGCAGGTTGTTGAGGACGAGGCCGCTCTCGCGGCTGACCGTCGCGAAGACGGCGTCGGACCTCAGCGCCGGGGCGCGCCAGGCGTAGAGCACGAGGCTGCCGCCGATGAAGGCGCCGAGGATGAGGAGCAGGAAGATCCCGCGCTCGGGGTCGTTTGCGAAGGAGTGGACCGAGGTGATCACCCCCGAGCGCACGATGAAGGCGCCGACGAGCGAGAACGAGAAGGCGAGGATGGCGAGCAGGATCGTCCAGCTCTTCAGGGTGTCGCGCTTCTCGACGACGATCGCCGAGTGGAGCAGCGCGCCGGAGACCAGCCACGGCATGAACGAGACGTTCTCGACCGGATCCCAGAACCACCAGCCGCCCCAGCCGAGCTCGTAGTAGGCCCAGATCGAGCCGAAGGCGATGCCGATGGTCAGGAACACCCAGGCGAGGAGGGTCCACGGCCGCACCCAGCGCGCCCACGCGGCATCGACGCGGCCCTCGAGCAGGGCGGCGATGGCGAAGGAGTAGGCCATCGAGAGGCCGACGTAGCCGAGGTAGAGGAACGGCGGGTGGAAGGCGAGGCCGGGGTCCTGGAGGAGCGGGTTGAGGTCGTTGCCGTCGATGGGCGGCACCGGCAGCCGCACGAACGGGTTCGAGGTGAAGAGGATGAAGGCGAAGAAGGCGCAGGCGATCGTCGCCTGGACGCCGAGGACGCGGGCCTCGAGGCTCGGGGGGAGGTTCTTGCCCCACCACGCGACCATCGCGCCGAAGAGGGTGAGGATGAGCATCCACAGCATCATCGAGCCCTCGTGGTTCCCCCAGGTGCCGGCGACCTTGTAGATCAGCGGCTTCATCGAGTGGGAGTTCAGGGCGACGAGGCGGACGGAGAAGTCCGAGGTCACGAAGGCCCACGTCAGCGCGAGGAAGGCGAGGGCGGTCAGCGCGAACTGGACGGAGGCCGCGGGGACGGCGACGCGCATCCAGTCGGCCCAGCCGCGATGGGCGCCGACGAGGGGCACGACCATCTGCACGATGGCGACGACGAAGGCGAGGACGAGGGCGAGGTGCCCGAGTTCGACGATCACGGTGGCTGACCCGGCTGGCTGGCGGGACGCACTATGGGCCGGATGGGCGGAGGGTGCAATTTCCGATGACGTGAGCCGTTACGGGGTGGCTCGGGCGGCGGCTTCGGGAGGGGCGCGCGCGGGCCGAAGGCGGCCCGCCCGGGAGAAGCCGGGCGGGCCGGGAGGGTCAGGCGCGGCGGCGGCGCCACTCCGCGACCGCGGCGTTGTCGTCGGGATCGACGGCGGCGGTGCGCGCGGCGACGAGGAGCGGGGCGACCGTCGCCGCGTCGGGCGCGGCCTCGCCGTCGCCGGAGCGGGCGGTGGTGGTGGTGCGGGCGGTCGGGGCGGTCCTCCGGTGCCGCTGGTGGTGGAGCTCGCGCGCGCCGAAGTAGAACGAGACGATGGCGCCGAGGAGCCACCACAGCGGCTCGGGGACGAGGTTCAGGCCCTCCATCCTGACCGAGAAGCCGTGGGGCTCGGCCATGGCGTAGACGAAGAGCCCGAGGGTCCCGAGGGCGAGCATCGGCCGCGGCAGGCGGTTCAGGGCGTTGACGAAGCGGTCGAAGGGGCC
>CAZEGY010000096.1:0-2158 GCA_964511815.1 uncultured Rhodovulum sp. | reverse complement strand
GGCGAACTCGGCGCCGTACTGGCCGAGGCTGGCCGCGAGCCCGGCCGCGGCCGCGGCGTCGCGTTCGGCGCGGTTGCCGACGAAGACCTCGGCGACGCCGCCGACGGCTTCGGAGACCTCGCGCACGGCCCGCGCGCCGCCGAGGAAGGTGCCCATCATGCCCATGCCGCGACCCTCGCGTCGTGCTCGGCCCGCGTCAGGTGGAAGCGGGCGGCGATGAACTCCTCGGCGCGGGTGATCCAGCCGCCCTTGCCGCCGTCCTTCCGCCGCGCGTACTTGCGGCTCGCCGGGCGCTGGTCGCCGAGGCGGTAGTAGTAGTTGCGCCGGGCGATGCCGTAGGCGTCGACGAGGTGGTCGGGGGCGAGCTCCATCGCCCGCGCCACGGTGCGGGCGGTGACCGGGCCGACGATGCCGTCGTCCGCGAGCGGCAGGCCGAACGCCGCCATCAGCCGCTGGAGGATGCGGACCGCGTTGGCGCCGGCGTTGACCTGCATGTCGAAGACGCTCGGTTGCAGCGCCGCGGGCAGGAGGTCGAGCTTCGGGCCGCGGAAGTAGTGGCGGACGTAGATGTCGGCGGCCTGGGCCGGGGTGAGCGCCTTGACGTCGGCCGCATCGACCTTGCCGTCGCCGGTGAGATCGAGCCCGAGGCCCTTCATCGTGCCGATGGTGACGCCGTGCTTGGTGGCGCCGCCGGGGTCGTCGGGGTCGTTGACGTATCCGCCCTCGCGGCGCACGATCTCTGCCGCGATGCTCTCTACCGAGCGCATCTGCACACTCCTTGCTGTGGGGTCAAGCGAGCGCGCAGTCTCCGCGGAGGGGACTAAGATTCGCTTTACCGGCCCGCCGTCCGGTGCTCCGCCGGGGCGGCGAGGAGAGGGAGGGCGCCATGCGCATCGGCACGGGATCGCCGTTCGAGGAGGAGTTCGCCTACAGCCGGGCGCTGGTGCGCGGCGACTGGTGCTTCGTCGCCGGGACGACGGGCTACGACTACGCGACGATGACCATGCCCGAGGCGGCGTTCGACCAGGCCGAGAACGCCCTCGCGACCATCGCCCGGACGCTCGCCGAGGCGGGCTTCGCGATGGGCGACGTCGTCCGGGTCCGCTACATCGTCACCGACCGGCGCTGGCGCGGCGAGATCGCCCCGGCGCTGCGCGCGGCGCTCGGGACGGTGCGGCCCGCCGCGACGATGGTCGTCGCCGGGCTGAACGAGCCGGAGATGAAGGTCGAGATCGAGGTCACCGCCTTCCGCGGTTGACCGCCTGCGGCGCGATGGCGGTTTGCAGCCTCCGGCGAGAAGGTGCATAGTTCCGGCACGATCAGAGCAGGACGAAAGGGAAACATCATGCGCGCCTCTCACGGCATTGTCGCATCGGCCGCGGCGTTGGGCGTCGCTCTCGCGCTTTCGGCCACCGGTGCCGCGGCCCAGGGCTTCGGCGGGGGCAACTTCTACCTCAAGGGCTTCGGCGGCCTGACCGTCCCGCAGGACGACGACTTCAACCTCAACGAGCGCGGCACGACGAACGCCTTCGACACCGGGCTCGACTACAGCAACGGCTACGTCCTCGGCATCGCCGGCGGCTACAACGTGACGCCGAACGTCGCGGTCGAGCTCGAGTACGCCTATCGCAACGCCGATGCGAGCTTCAAGGACCTCGACACCGGGGACCGCAAGACCGAGTCGAACGCGTGGATGGTGAACGCGCTCTACAACTTCACCCCGAGCGGTCCGTGGCAGCCCTACGTCGGCGGCGGTCTCGGCATGGCCGACCTCAACGTCGAGCGAATCGCGGGCGTCGAGGGGGGCGACCTCGACAGCGACTACAACTTCGCCTACCAGCTGATCGGCGGCGTCGGCTACCAGTTGCCGTCGGGATGGACGCTGAACGGCGAGGTTCGCTACTTCGGGATCAACGACCAGGATCTCGAGAACAGCGTCCTGAAATTCAAGTCGACGTACAACACGTTCGACCTGCTCTTCGGCGCGACCTACCAGTTCTGATCCGCGTCGGATCTTCGGCGGCGGCCGTCCGGGACATCCCGGACGGCCGTTCGCGTCTCAGTGCCGCTTCTTCGGCGGGATGAGGTCGGTGATCGTGCCCTCGAACATCTCGGCGGCGAAGTTGATCGTCTCCGAGAGGGTCGGGTGCGGGTGGAT
>CAZEGY010000095.1:0-10179 GCA_964511815.1 uncultured Rhodovulum sp. | reverse complement strand
GCGGGGAGCCCCGCCGTCCACCACATGCACGGCGAGCTCCTGAAGGCGCGCTGCGCCGCCTGCGGTGCGGTCGTTCCCTGGGGCGACGACCTCTCGGTGGCGACGCCGTGCCCGGCGTGCGGCCGCGCGGGCGCCATGCGCCCGGACGTGGTCTGGTTCGGCGAGATGCCCTACGGGCTCGACCGCATCGACGCGGCGCTCGCGGAGGCGGACGTCTTCGTCGCCATCGGCACCTCGGGGGCGGTCTATCCGGCCGCCGGCTACGTCGCCGAGGCGCGGGCGCTCGGGCTCCCGACGGTCGAGGTCAACCTCGCGCCGTCGGACAATGCCCGGGTCTTCGACGACGCCCGCTACGGGCCGGCGACGGAGACGGTGCCCGCCCTCGTCGCCGAGCTTCTGGCGCGGGTGAGCCCTCAGACCGGGTAGCGCAGGATCGCCGCGAGGTCGCCGCCGCCCGGAACGTCGGCGCGGCGGGCGGAGACGACCCGCCCGCCGGCGAGGAGGGTGCGGCGGGCGATCTCGTCGACGACGCCGTAGGTCTCGGCGCGGCCGGGCTCGCCGAAGACGACCGCGCCGGTCTCGTCGTCGACGGTGCCGGCGACCACCTCGTCCATGTCGACGACGAGGGTGTCGACCGCGCCGAAGGTCGCGGCCCGCGCCGCCTGGGCGACGTCGGTGATCGCCCGCCCCTGCTGCCCGCGGCTCTCGAAGAGCGCCTTCAGCCCGGCGATGTCGGCCGCATAGATGCCGTCGAGCACCTTGCGCGCCTCGGTGGCGAGCTCGCGGTCGGGGGTGCGGTCGGCGCTGCCGCCGATCACCGCCTCGGCGGTCTGCGGGTAGGTCGAGACCGCGCGGTAGATCGAGGCGAGCGGCTCGGTGGCGGCGACGATCAGCGGGCGGCCCTGGCCGGCGAGCACGGGGCGCAGCGCCGCGTCGACGGCGCGGGCATAGCGCGAGAGCAGGGCGTGCTCGCTCGTCTCCTCGCCCGACGTCCCGGCGCCGGTCCGCTCGCCGTGGCTCGCGCGGCCGAGGGCGCTCGCCATGTCCTTCGGCATCCCGGGGACGTTGACCGGGTGCGGTGGCAGGTCGGCGTCGACCTCGACGAGACGGACGCCGCCCATCGAGACGGCGAGGACGAAGGCGTCCTGCGGGAAGGTGACGGCGCGGAGCAGCGGCTTGATGAGGAAGCGGTCGGCGACCTCGACGACGCTGACGAGGCGGTTCGGCAGGCGGAAGGTGCGGATGCGCTCGGGCGTGACGAAGATCGCCAGGCTGCGGGCCTGCGCCCGCCAGAAGTCGTCGTCGGCGATCAGCGCCTCGACGGCCTGCTCGATCGGCCAGACCGACCGCTTCGGCGTGTCGGCGGCCTCGAGCTCGGCGACGGCGGCCTTGAGCAGGTTCTTGAGCTCGATGCGGTCGACGTCGGTGTCCTGGGTGAGCGGCGTCGTCGCGAGGTAGATCGAGACGGCGGGCGCCCCGCGCCAGGTGGCCAGCGCCTCGATGTCGGCGCGGGTCGGCAGGTCGATGTGAAGCACGCGATTCCCCCCTGCGTTGCGGTCGTCCGAGACATAGGCCGGGACGGCCGCGAACGACAGGGGGGGCGGCGTAAAGAAGCAGGCCCGCGCGCGCGTGCGAGGGCTCCGCGATCCCTTCAGAGCGAGTAGTACATCTGGTACTCGACCGGATGGGGCGTATGTTCCAGCATGTAGACCTCGGGCCACTTCAGCGCGAGGTAGCCGGCGATCTGGTCCTTGGTGAAGACGTCGCCGTGGAGCAGGAACTCGTGGTCCTTCTCCAGCGTCTCGAGCGCCTCGCGGAGGCTGCCGCAGACGGTCGGGATCTCGGCGAGCTCCTCGGGCGGCAGGTCGTAGAGGTCCTTGTCCGAGGCGCTGCCCGGGTCGATCTTGTTGCGGATGCCGTCGATGCCGGCCATCAGGAGCGCGGCGAACCCGAGGTAGGGGTTGGCGCAGGGGTCGGGGAAGCGGGCCTCGACGCGCTTGGCCTTCGGGCTCTCCGACCACGGGATGCGGATCGAGGCCGAGCGGTTGCGCGCCGAGTAGGCGAGGAGCACCGGCGCCTCGAAGCCCGGGATCAGGCGCTTGTAGCTGTTGGTCGTCGGGTTGGTGAAGGCGTTGATGGTCTTGGCGTGCTTGAGGATGCCGCCGATGAACCACAGCGCCTCGGAGGAGAGGTCGGCGTACTTGTCGCCGGCGAACACCGGCTTGCCGCCCTTGAAGATCGACATGTTGACGTGCATGCCCGAGCCGTTGTCGCCGTAGTAGGGCTTGGGCATGAAGGTCGCGGTCTTGCCGTAGGCGGCGGCGACCTGCTGGATCACGTACTTGTACTTGAGGATGTTGTCGGCCTGCGCGGTCAGCGAGCCGAAGATCAGGCCGAGCTCGTGCTGGGGCGAGGCGACCTCGTGGTGGTGCTTGTCGACCTTCATCCCCATCCGCTTCATCGTCGAGAGCATCTCGCCGCGGATGTCCTGGGCGGCGTCGACCGGGGGCAGCGGGAAGTAGCCGCCCTTGACCCCGGGCCGGTGGCCCATGTTGCCCATCTCGTAGACGGTGTCGGTGTTCCAGGCGGCGTCGACGCCGTCGATCTCGAAGGCGACCTTGTTCGGCCGGTTGGCGAAGCGCACGTCGTCGAAGAGGAAGAACTCCGCCTCGGGACCGAAGTAGGAGACGTCGCCGATGCCGGTCTGCTTGAGGAAGGCCTCGGCCTTCTGGGCGGTGCCGCGCGGGTCGCGCTCGTAGGGCTCGTTGGTGTCGGGCTCGAGCACCGAGCAGTGCAGGCAGAGGGTCTTCTCGGCGAAGAACGGATCGACGTAGGCCGACGCGGGATCGGGCATCAGCTTCATGTCCGACTTCTCGATCGACTTCCACCCGGCGATCGAGGAGCCGTCGAACATGAAGCCCTCGTCGAGGAAGTCCTCGTCGACGAGGTCGGCGACGACGGTCACGTGCTGGAGCTTGCCCTTCGGATCGCAGAAGCGGAGGTCGACGTAGGAGACCTCGTCGTCCTTCAGCGATTTCAGGACCGATTTCTTGTCAGCCATCTCTGTTCCCTTGGCGTTTTCTCAATGCGCGCGTTCGGCCGTGCCCGGGCGTGCGCCGCGCCCGGCCGGCTGGGGCCGGCGTCAGAGGGCGTCGTCGCCCTCTTCGCCGGTCCGGATGCGGATCGCCTGCTCGACGGGCATCACGAAGATCTTGCCGTCGCCGATCTTGCCGGTCTTGGCGGCGTTGACGATCGCCTCGACGGCGCTGTCGACCTGCTCGTCGGCGAGGACGACCTCGATCTTCACCTTCGGCAGGAAGTCGACGACGTACTCGGCGCCGCGGTAGAGCTCGGTGTGGCCCTTCTGCCGGCCGAAGCCCTTGGCCTCGGTGACGCTGAGGCCCTGGATGCCCACTTCCTGCAGGGCTTCCTTCACCTCATCGAGCTTGAACGGCTTGATGATGGCTTCGATCTTCTTCATTTTCCCTGGGCTCCCGAGAGTGCTTCTTGGCGGCCAGTGCGCCAGATCGGCCTCGACAAAACAGCTTGAGAACAGCCTTTCAACGCGGCGGCGGCGCCGCCGCGTTCGTCCGGCGAGAGATTCCGCGGCGGCCGCCCGCGTTTTGGGCAGATTGCCGAAAAATTGGGCAACTGCGGAACCTCCCACCCGGTTTCGCGCTACGTGCGCGGTCGGTCGGGCCGGCCGCACGGCGGACCCGGCCGACAGCGTTAACGGCGTGCGCACCGGAGTCAAAGGGGGAGAGCGGGGGCGGGAGGGCCCGCGGCGATTCGCGACCGCGCGGCCGTCCGCGTCTCCGCAGTGGTGCCGGCGAAGGGACTCGAACCCCCACGCCTCGCGGCGGCAGGACCTAAACCTGCTGCGTCTACCAGTTCCGCCACGCCGGCACGCGCCGCGCCAAGCAGTAAGGGGGGAGAGGCGCGGGCGTCAAGCGAGGCGCGGCCGGCGAATGGCGGGCGGACTTCGCGGCGGGGCCATCCGTCGCCTTGACCGCTCCGCGCCGACGGTCTACCGCACGGCCGCCCGTCCCAGCCGCCGAGGAGCGTATCCCATGTCCCGTCCGACCCTGCTCATCCTTCCCGGCGACGGCATCGGACCCGAGGTCATGGCCGAGGTGCGCAAGGTCATCGCCTGGTACGGCGAGAATGGCCGCCCCTTCGACGTCGAGGAGGAGCTCGTCGGCGGCTGCTCCTATGACGCCCACGGCGTCGCGATCACCGACGCCGCGATGGAGAAGGCGCAGGCGGCGGACGCCGTGCTTCTCGCCGCGGTCGGCGGCCCGAAGTGGGACAAGGTGCCCTACGACGTGCGGCCCGAGGCCGGGCTGCTCCGGCTCCGCAAGGATCTCGAGCTCTTCGCCAACCTGCGCCCGGCGAAGTGCTTCGACGCGCTCGCCGACTTCTCCTCGCTGAAGCGCGAGCTCGTCGAGGGCCTCGACATCCTCATCGTCCGCGAGCTGACGGGGGGCGTCTACTTCGGCGAGCCGAAGACGATCACCGACCTCGGCAACGGCGAGAGGCGCGCGATCGACACGCAGGTCTACGACACCTTCGAGATCGAGCGCATCTCCGCGGTCGCCTTCGAGCTCGCGCGGGTGCGCGGCAATCGCGTCTGCTCGATGGAGAAGCGCAACGTGATGAAGTCGGGCGTCCTCTGGAACGAGGTCGTCCAGGACGTCCACGACCGCCGCTTCGCGGACGTCGCGCTCACCCACATGCTCGCCGACGCCGGCGGGATGCAGCTCGTGCGCGCCCCGAAGCAGTTCGACGTCATCGTCACCGACAACCTCTTCGGCGACATGCTCTCCGACGTCGCGGCGATGCTGACCGGCTCGCTCGGGATGCTGCCCTCGGCCTCGCTCGGCGCGCCCGACCCGAAGACCGGCCGGCGCCGCGCGCTCTACGAGCCGGTCCACGGCTCGGCGCCCGACATCGCGGGGCAGGGCAAGGCCAACCCCATCGCCTGCATCCTCTCCTTCGCGATGGCGCTCCGCTATTCCTTCGACGCCGGGGCCGAGGCCGATCGCCTCGAGGCGGCGGTCGAGCGCGTGCTCGCCGACGGCCTGCGCACCGCCGACCTCGTCGGCGACAGCGGCATCGCGCCGGTCACCACCGCCGGGATGGGCGACGCCATCGTCGCCGCCCTCGACGCCGGCAACTGAGCCATGGCGGGCGACGGACCGGAGGTCCAGCTCCGCGCGTCCGCCGCCAACAGCCGGGGCGCGGTCTTCGCGCTCCTCGCCTTCGGGGTCTACTCGACCCACGACGTGGTGGTGAAGCTCCTCGGCGCCGACTACTCGCCGATCCAGATCGTCTTCTTCGCCAACCTCTTCGGCTTCCCGATCGTCACGCTGATGCTGATGCGCGACCGCAGCGACGGCAACCTGCGGCCGCGGCATCCGTACTGGACGGCGCTGCGCACCGTGGCGACGGTGGTCTCGACGACGTGCGTGTTCTACGCCTTCAGCGTGCTGCCGATGGCGGAGACCTACGCGCTGATCTTCGCGGCGCCGCTGCTCATCACCGTCCTCGCCATCCCGATTCTCGGCGAGACGGTGGGCTGGCGGCGGCTGTCGGCGGTCTTCGTCGGCCTCCTCGGCGTCCTCGTCGTCCTCCGCCCCGGCACCACCGACCTCACCGCCGGCCACGCCGCCGCCCTCGTCGCCGCGGTCTGCTCGGCGACGGCGGCGGTCATCGTCCGCAAGATCGGCCGCGAGGAGCGGAGCGCGGTGCTCCTCCTCTATCCGATGGTCGCGAACTTCGTGGTCATGGGCTCGATGCTCGCCTTCGTCTACGTGCCGATGCCGGCGATCGACCTCGGCGGGCTCGCGACGATGGCGCTCCTCGGCTTCTGCGGCGGGCTCCTGCAGATCGCCGCCTACCGCGCCGGATCGGCCGTCGTCGTCGCGCCGATGCAGTACTCGCAGATCCTCTGGGCGGTCGTCTACGGCGCCCTCGTCTTCGACGAGAGCCCGAGCTGGAGCACCGGCCTCGGGGCGGCGATCATCATCGCGAGCGGCATCTACGTCGTCTTCCGCGAGGACCGCACCGCCACCCCGACCCAGCGCCCGGTGCTGCGCACCCAGAGCCGCCACGTGATGGGCACCCTCCCGCGTCTCTCGGCGATCCGCCGGCTGTGGCGCAAGGAGAACGCGCCGTCGGCGAAATAGGCGGCGAAAGGCCGTTGCGCCCACCCGGCAACCGCATTAAGAGACGCCCCGGATCGGAGTGTAGCGCAGCCTGGTAGCGCACCTGCTTCGGGAGCAGGGGGTCGGAGGTTCGAATCCTCTCACTCCGACCAATCGTCCAGCGGCATCGAACACGAGTTTGCGGCGAGGTCGCCGATCCGGGCGTGCGGCACTTTCGCGTTGAGGCCCGCCACCCCCCCGCGGTACATCTGACAGCATGGCGCCAGAGATCGACCCGACCGAGCCCGCTCCCGACGAGACCCCGTGGCTCTCGGTCGTCGTGCCTCTCAAGAACGAGGCCGGGAACGTCGCCTTCGTCACCGACGGCATCGCCCTGGCCTGCGCCGACCTCGCGCCCTACGAGATCGTCTACGTCGACGACGGCTCGACCGACGACACCGCCGCCCGCATCGTCGCCCTGCAGGAGACCCATCCACAGGTGCGCCTGATCCGCCACCCGGCGAGCGCCGGCCAGTCGGCGGCGATCCACACCGGCGTCGGCTTCGCCCGCGGGCGGGTGATCTGCACCCTCGACGGCGACGGGCAGAACCCTCCGGCCGAGATCCTGAAGCTCGTCGCCCGCCTCGACGGCGCCGGCTTCCCGGAGGGCGTCGCCCTCGTCGCCGGCCAGCGGGTCGGGCGCCGGGACACCGTCTCGAAGCGCTGGGCGTCGAAGCTCGCCAACGGCATCCGCCAGAAGATCCTCAAGGACGGCACCCGCGACACCGGCTGCGGGCTGAAGCTCGTCCGCCGCGACGTCTTCCTCGGGCTGCCCTACTTCGACCACATGCACCGCTACCTGCCGGCGCTCGTCGCCCGCGACGGCTGGCGGACGCTGCACGTCGACGTCTCCCATGCGCCGCGGCACGCCGGGCGCTCGAACTACGCCAATCTCAGCCGCGCCCTCGTCGGGATCTACGACCTCGTCGGGGTCGCGTGGCTCGTCAAGCGCAAGAAGAAGGCCCGGGGGACGGAAGTCCTCGTCACCGAGGAGAGCTGAGTGGACACGCTGTTCTCGATCTTCCGCGTCAACCACTGGGGCGAGTTCTGGTGGATCATGGTCGGCTTCCTCGGCCAGGCGCTGTTCTCCATGCGCTTCCTCATCCAGTGGATCATGTCCGAGCGGGCGCGGCAGTCGGTGATGCCGATCGCGTTCTGGTACTTCTCCCTCGCCGGCGGCATCGTGCTCCTGAGCTACGCGATCTATCGCCGCGACCCGGTGTTCATGCTGGGGCAGGGGATGGGTCTCATCGTCTACGCCCGCAACCTCTGGCTGATCCGTGCCCACAACCGGACAGCGTGACCACAGCTTCGCGCTCGGCCTCGCGGGCATCGTCGTCGTCACCCTGTGGCGGGTGGCGCTGCTGCCGTTCGACTCGGCCGACCTCTTCGTCGATGACGCGCAGTACTGGTTCTGGGGGCAGGAGCTCGCCTGGGGGTACTACTCGAAGCCGCCGCTGATCGGCTGGATCCTCCGCCTCTCGACGACGCTCGGCAGCGACGCCCCGTTCTGGATCCGCCTGCCGCTGCCGCTGATCCACGCCGGCACCGCCGTCGTCGTCGCGCTCCTCGCCCGCCGGCTCTGGGGCGACAGGGCGGGGGGGATCGCGGGCTTCGCCTTCGCCACGCTGCCGGCGGTCGCGCTCGCGAGCCTCGTCGCCTCGACCGACACGCCGATGCTCCTCTGCTTCGCCGTGGCGCTTCTCGCCTGGCGGCACCTCGTCGGGCGCGGCTCCGTCGGCTGGGCGCTCGTGCTCGGGCTCGCGGTCGGGACGGGGCTCCTCGCCAAGTACGCGATGGTCTATTTCCCGCTCTGCGCCGTCCTCGCCGTCGTCCTCGTCCCGGCCGCGCGCATCGCCTGGCGCGACGCGCTCGTCGCGACGGCGGTCGCGGCGGGGCTGATCGCGCCGAACCTGGTCTGGAACGCCACGAACGAGTTCGCGACGCTCCACCACACCGCCGACAACGCCGATTTTCAGGGTCTCTCGCTCGACCTCGCCGGGCTTGTCGAGTTCGTCGCCGGCCAGTTTGCGGTGTCGGGGCCGGTCGTCTTCGCCGCCTACCTCGCCGGCCTCGCGGCGCTCCGCGACCCGGTGCGGCGCTGGCTCGCGGTGTTCTCGGTGCCGATCCTCGCGATCGTCTCGGCTCAGGCGCTGATCTCGGGCGCCAACGCCAACTGGGCCGCGTCCGGCCACCTGGCGGCGCTCGTCCTCGCGGTGGCGGTGCTCCTGCCGCGGCCGCGGCTCCTCGCCGCCGGCCTCGCGATCAACCTCGCCGTCACCCTCGCGCTGCCCGTCGCCGCCGTCTACGCCGACCGCTGGAAGGCCGGGGACAACCTCGTCCTCGCCCGTTACGTCGGCCAGTCCGCCCTCGCCGACAGGGCGGCCGAGGTCGCGCACGCCAACGGGCTCGACGCCATCGTCAGCGGCAACCGCGGCTATCTCGCCGCGCTCTTCTACACGCTGCGCGACTCCGGGCTCGCGATCTACGCCGAGCCCGTCGCGGGCTTCCCGCCCCACCACTACGCCCAGAAGCACCCGCTGCCGCCGGGGGAGGGGGACGTGCTCTACGTCGGCCGCGCCGCGCCGGAGTGCCGCGACGCGGGTGCGGTCCCGGCGGAGGTCGCGAGCTGGCAGCCGGCGCTCGGCTTCGAGACGCGGGTCGTTCGCGCCTACCGGGTGCCGCGCGCCTGCTGGTTCCCCTGACGTGACGCGGGGGCGCGCGGCGCGCGCCCCCGCGTCAGACGATCTTCGGTCAGACGATCTTCGCCTCGGTCGCCTTCCGCGCCTCGTCCTCGCTGACGCCGTCGGCGAGCTCGACGATCTTCAGGCCGCCGTCGACGACGTCGAAGACCCCGAGGTTGGTGATGATCCGGTCGACGACGCCGAGGCCGGTCAGCGGCAGGGTGCACTCCGCGAGGAGCTTCGACTCGCCGTGCTTGGAGGCGTGGTCCATGACGACGACGACGCGCTTGACCCCGGCGACGAGGTCCATCGCGCCGCCCATGCCCTTGACGAGCTTCTTCGGGATCATCCAGTTGGCGAGGTCGCCCTTCTCGGAGACCTCCATCGCGCCGAGGATCGCCATGTCGATCTTGCCGCCGCGGATCATCCCGAACGAGTCGGCCGAGGAGAAGTAGGAGGTGCGGCGCAGCTCGGTGATCGTCTGCTTGCCGGCGTTGATGAGGTCGGCGTCGATCTCGTCCTCGGTCGGGAAGGGGCCCATGCCGAGCATCCCGTTCTCCGACTGCAGCGTCACGTCGACCCCGTCGGGGATGTAGTTCGAGACGAGCGTCGGGATGCCGATGCCGAGGTTGACGTACATGCCGTCCTTGAGCTCCTGCGCGGCGCGGGCGGCCATCTGGTTGCGGTCCCAGGGCATCAGCGACGCCTCCCTTTAGGTTTCGGTGCGGGTTCCGGAAGCGGCTCTTCCGCGAAGGACGCGAACGCCTCGTCGAAGGCCTGATCGTCGATCGCCGCCTCCACCGCCGCCATGAAGGAGTCGAAGTTGGCCGCGCAGGCCGCTATGTAGGCGGCCAGCGCCTGCGGGTGCGCCTTCGCGTAGCCCGCGCCGAACAGCGTGTCGAGCTTGGCGAGGCCGGCATCGACGAACTGGTCGGTCAAGCCGATGGCGGTCTCGGCCGGGCTCTGGTCCTCTGAGAACATCTCCGGCTCTCCTTCAGGCGGCGCGGATGGTGCGCTGCTCGATGCGCTTCTCGTGCGGGCCCTGGATGATGCGGTGCACGAAGATGCCCGGCGTGTGGATGCCGTCGGGGTCGAGCGAGCCGAGCGGGACGATCTCCTCGACCTCGGCGACGCAGACGCGGCCGCAGGTCGCGGCGTTCGGATTGAAGTTGCGCGCGGTCTTGCGGTAGACGAGGTTCCCTTGCTCGTCGCCCTTCCACGCCTTGACGATGGCGAGGTCGGCGACGATGCCGCGCTCGAGGATGTAGGTCTCGCCGTCGAACTCCTTG
>CAZEGY010000094.1:0-10282 GCA_964511815.1 uncultured Rhodovulum sp. | reverse complement strand
AACATCCTCGTCATCTTCGGCGACGACATCGGCATCTCGAACATCTCGGCCTACGGCGACGGCGTCGTCGGCTACCGGACCCCGAACATCGACCGCATCGCCGACGAGGGCATGCGCTTCACCGACTACTACGCCGAGAACAGCTGCACCGCCGGGCGCTCGACGTTTATCACCGGCCAGAGCCCGAAGCGGACCGGCCTTTCCAAGGTCGGCGTCCCCGGCGCGCCGGTCGGGCTCCAGGACCGCGACATCACCATCGCCCAGGCGCTGAAGCCGCTCGGCTACGCCACCGGCCAGTTCGGCAAGAACCACCTCGGCGACCGCGACGAGTTCCTGCCGACCGCCCACGGCTTCGACGAGTTCTTCGGCAACCTCTACCACCTCAACGCCGAGGAGGAGCCGGAGCGACCCTACTGGCCCTCGGACGACCAGAACTTCCTCGACAACTACAATCCGCGCGGCGTCCTCAAGTCCTCCGCCGACGGGCAGGTCGAGGATACCGGCCCGCTGACCTCGAAGCGCATGGAGACCATCGACGACGAGACGAGCGCCGCGGCGATCGACTTCATGAAGCGCCAGGTCGACGCCGGCACGCCGTTCTTCACCTGGATGAACTTCACCCACATGCACGCCTTCACCCACGTGCCCCCCGACAAGGACGGGATCAGCGGGATGCCGGGCAACACCTATGCCGACGGCATGGTGATCCACGACGGCCAGGTCGGGGAGCTCCTGAAGGCGCTCGACGACATGGGCGTCGCGGACGACACCATCGTCGTCTACACCACCGACAACGGCCCGAACTTCTTCTCGTGGCCGGACGCGGCGATCTCGCCGTTCCGGTCCGAGAAGGACACCAACTGGGAGGGCGCCTTCCGCGTCCCGGCAATGGTGCGCTGGCCGGGGCATATCGAGCCCGGCCAGGTCTCGACCGCGATGTTCTCGGGCCTCGACTGGTTCCCGACGCTCCTCGCCGCCGCGGGCGACCCGGACATCAAGGACGAGCTGGTGAACGGCAAGCAGGTCGGGGACACGACCTTCAAGGTGCACCTCGACGGCTACAACCAGCTGCCGCTGCTGACCGGCGAGAGCGACGAGAGCGCGCGCGAGGAGTTCTACTACTTCGACGACGACGCCAAGCTCGTCGCAATGCGCTGGGGCGACTGGAAGGCGACCTTCTGCGAGCAGCGGACCGGCGGCGGCCTCCAGGTCTGGCAGGATCCCTTCACCTGCCTGCGCGCGCCCAACATCTTCAACCTGCGGATGGACCCCTACGAGCGCGCCAACCTCTACTCCGACCAGTACGACGACTGGCTCTTCAAGAACATGTACATGATCGCCGACGCGCAGATGCGGGCGGCGACGTTCCTCGAGACCTTCATCGACTGGCCGCCGAGCCAGCTGCCCGCCTCCTTCTCGGTCGACCAGGTCGAGGCGCGGGTCAACGCCCACATCGAGCAACTCCTCGCCGCTCCGCCCGCGGCACCCGCCGACAATTGAGCGACCAGCGTGGACGGCCGGCCTGCAGTCGCGCGGGACGGCCGTCAGCGAGAACTGAGGAAGAGTTAATGCGCTGCGCATATCTAAGCAATATCAAGATGTTGACATGCGTCGCGCGCGCGCGACGCCCGTGCGTCGCGCACCTCTGATGGCCGCCCGCGACTCGATCCTCGCCCTCCAGGCGGCGATGAACGCCGAGGTCCTCGGCCAGCCGGTCGTCGTCGAGCGCATGGTGATCGGCCTTCTCGCCGACGGCCACCTGCTGATCGAGGGCCTGCCCGGCCTCGCCAAGACCCGCGCCGTCAAGGCGATGGCGAAGCACCTCGCGGCCGACTTCAGCCGCATCCAGTTCACCCCCGACCTCCTGCCCTCGGACGTGACCGGGACGGACATCTACTATTCCGAGGGCGGCAAGGGCGCGTTCCGCTTCCAGCCCGGGCCGATCTTCGGCAACGTCCTCCTCGCCGACGAGATCAACCGCGCCCCCGCCAAGGTGCAGGCCGCCCTGCTCGAGGCGATGGAGGAGCGCCAGGTGACGGTCGGCCAGCAGACCCATGACCTGCCCGACCTTTTCATCGTCATGGCCACCCAGAATCCCATCGAGCAGGAGGGCACCTACCCGCTGCCCGAGGCGCAGACCGACCGCTTCCTGATGAAGGTCCTCGTCGACTATCCCGCGCCCGAGGACGAGCTCGGCGTCCTCCGCCTCGTCCGCGGCGAGGAGCGGGACGCCCTCGCCCCCGGGCCGAAGGGCGACGCGCCGGCGCCGGCGCCGCAGGCCGCCCCCGTCGCCCTCGACGACGTCTTCGCCGCCCGCCGCGAGATCGCGGGCCTGCACGTCGCCGAGGCGATCGAGACCTACATCGTCGACCTCGTCAACGCGACGCGCCACCCGGACAGGTTCTCCGCCGACCTCGCCAAGGAGATCGAGCTCGGCGCCAGCCCGCGCGCCGGCCTCGCCCTCGACCGCTGCGGCCGGGCGCACGCCTGGCTGAAGGGTGCCGACTTCGTCTCGCCCGCCGACATCCAGGCGGTGGCGCCCGACGTCCTCCGCCACCGCGTCGCGCTCTCCTACGAGGCGAAGGGCCGGGGCCGCGACGCCGACGCCGTCCTCGCCGACCTCCTGACCCTCGTCGCCCCGGCCTGAGCGATGGCCGCCGCCGCGCCCGCGCCCGAGGTCGACACCCGCGTCCACACCCCGCTCGCGCACCTCGCCGGCCTCGAGGCCCGCGCCCGCGGCTTCGACTTCCTGCCGCGCCAGCCGGTCGGCAGCGCCCTCTCCGGCCGCCGGGCCGCCCGGGTCCGCGGCCGCGGGCTCGAGTTCGAGGAGATCCGCGCCTACCTCCCCGGCGACGACGTCCGCGCCATCGACTGGAAGGTCACCGCCCGCACCGGCGCCCCGCACGTCCGCGTCACCCGCGAGGAGCGCGACCGCCCGGCGCTCCTCCTCGTCGACCAGCGGATGTCGATGTTCTTCGGCACCCGCCTCAACATGAAGTCGGTCACCGCCGCCGAGACCGCCGCGCTCGCCGCGTGGCGCATCCTCGGCCAGGGCGACCGGGTGGGGGGGATGGTGCTCTCCGACGCCGCCACCGTCGCCGTCCCCGCCCGCCGCTCCCGCGCCGCCGTCCTGCGCCTGCTCGGCGCCGTCGCCGACGCCAACCTCGCGCTGGCCGCCGACGCGCCCGCCGTCGCGGACGCCGGCGCCCGCCTCAACGCCGCCCTCGCCGAGGCCGCCGGCATCGTCACCCACGACTGGCTGCTCCTCGTCGCCTCCGACTTCGACGGCGCCGACGCGACGACGCTGCGCATCCTGAGCGGCATCGCGCGCGGCAACGACATCGTCCTCGCCCTCGTCCACGACCCCTCGGCGCACGAGATCCCCGAGACCGGGCGCCTCGTCGTCGGCGACGGCCGTCTCCAGGTCGAGCTCGACCTCGCCGACGCCCGCGTCCGCCGCAATCTCGCCGCCACCGGCGGCGAGCGCATCCAGACGCTCATCGACTGGCAGCAGCGCCTCGACGCCGCCATCCTGCCGATCAGCGCCGGCGAGGCCACCATGCCGCAGCTCCTCCGGCTGTTCGGCGGGGCGCCGCGAGGCCCGCGGAAGGCCCACGGCTGATGGAACCGGCGACGAACCTCGTCGACCTCCTCGACCGGCTCCACGACATCGCCGAGCCGCCGCCGGTGCCGATGACGCCGCAGACCTGGGCCTGGGCCGTCCTCGCCGCGGCCGTCCTCGCCGCCCTCGGGCTCGCCCTCCTGCTCTGGCGCCGCCACCGCCGCGCCACGGCCTGGCGCCGCGCCGCCGTCGCCGAGCTCGCCGCCCTCGCCCCCGGGCTTCGCGCCGGCGACCCCGCGGCCCTCGCCGGGCTGGAGATCCTGCTCCGCCGCGTCGCCCTCGCCACCGGCCCGCGCGCCGAGGCCGCGCCGCTGGCCGGCCCGGCGTGGACGCGCTACCTCGGGCCGACCCTCGCCGGGCTGCCGCTCGCCGACGCGCCCTACCGCGAGACCGCCGGCTACGATGGCGCCGCCGCGCTCGCAGCCGCCCGCGCCTGGATCGGCGATCGCCATGCTTGATCTCGCCTTCCCGCTCGCGCTCGCGGCGCTGCCGCTGCCGCTCCTCGTCCTCTGGCTGGCGCCGCCGCGGCGCGAGACGGTCGCGGCCGTCCGCTTCCCGTTCTTCGAGGCCGCCGCCGCCGGGCTCGACAAGGGCGAGGGCGCCGTCGTCCTGCCGCGCGGCCGCTGGCAGATGGCCTTCGGCTGGCTGCTCTGGGCGCTCGTCGTCCTCACCCTCGCCCGGCCCGAGTGGGTCGGCGCGCCGATCGAGCGCAGCGAGGCCGCCCGCGACGTCATGCTCGCCGTCGACATCTCGGGCTCGATGCAGACCCGCGACTTCGTCGGCCCCGACGGCGCCCGCGGCTCCCGCCTCGACGGCGTCAAGTCGGTGCTCGACGGCTTCATCGCCGACCGCCGCGACGACCGCGTCGGCCTCATCGTCTTCGGCAGCGCGCCCTACGTGCTCGTCCCGTTCACCCGCGACACCGCCGCCGCCCGTGCGCTCCTCGCCACGCTGCAACCGGGGATGGCGGGCCAGAACACCACGCTCGGCGACGCCATCGGCCTCGCCATCCGCTCCTTTCAGGCGTCGCAGGTCGAGGCGCGCATCCTGATCCTGCTCTCCGACGGCACCGACACCGGCAGCCGCATGGCGCCGGCGAAGGCCGCCGCCATCGCCAGGCAGAACGGCGTGACCATCCACACCATCGCCGTCGGCGACCCCGATGCCGCCAGCGACGCCGACAAGGTCGACGTCGCCACCCTCGGCACCGTCGCCAGCGCGACCGGCGGCAGCTTCCACCGCGCCGAGGACGCGACCGGGCTCGCCGCCGTCTACGCCGGGATCGACGCCGCCGGCGCGCGGGCCGGCGCCACCACCTCCTGGCGCCCGCGCACCCCGCTCGCCTGGGCGCCGGCCGCGGGCTTCGCCGCCGCCGTCCTCCTCGCCTACGCCGGCTCGCTCGCCGCCGCCGCCCTCCGCCGCCGCCGCGCCCGCGAGGCCCCGGCATGACCGCGCTCGCCGCCTTCACCTTCCTCCGCCCGCTGGTCCTCCTGGCGCTGCTGCCGCTCGCCGGCGTCTGGCTGCTGCTGCGCCGCCGCGACGCCGCCGACGCGCCGGCGACCGCGCACGTCGCGCCGCACCTGCTCGCGGCGCTCACCATCGGCCGCACCACCAGCCGCCGCCTGCGCGCCCCGGACCTGCTGATCGGCGCCGCCGCGTGCATGACGCTGGCCGCCGCCGGTCCCGCCTGGCGCCCGGCGCCGTCGCCCTTCGTCACCGAGACCGCGCCCCTCGTCGTCGCCCTCGACCTGTCGCCGACGATGAGCACCGCCGACGTCGCCCCCTCGCGCCTCGAGCGGGCCAAGCAGAAGATCCGCGACCTCGTCGCCCTGCGCGCCGGTGGCCGCACCGCGCTCGTCGCCTACGCCGGCAGCGCGCACGTCGTCATGCCGCTCACCGACGATCCGACCGTGCTCCTGCCCTTCCTCGAGGCGCTCGACCCCGGGATCATGCCCGACCACGGCCGCACCGCCTCCGCGGCGCTGACGCTCGCCGAAAGCCTCCTCGCCGGCGAGGACACCCCGGGCTCGGTCCTCTTCGTGACCGACGGCGTCGACCCCGCCGACATCGCCGCCTTTCCCGACGGCGGCAGCGCCCGCGCCGCCCTCGTCGTCGCGCCGGAGGAGGGCGCCGAGATCGCCGACTGGTCGCGCCGCGCCCGGGTCGCCACCGTCCCTGTCAGCATCGACGACGGCGACCTCCGCGCCGTCGAGCGCGCGCTCGCCTCGTCCCTCGCCCGCGCCGCCGCCGCCGAGGGCCGGCTCCGGGACGACGGCTGGCTCTTCGCGCTTCCCGCGGGGCTCCTCGTCCTCCTCTGGTTCCGCCGCGGCACGACGCTGCGCTGGGGCGCCATGCTGATCGGCCTCGCGCTGCTCGCGCCCGGCCACGCCCGCGCCGCCGGGCTCTCCGAGACGATCGCCGGCTGGTTCTGGACCCCCGACCAGCAGGGCCGCCGCCTCTACGAGGCCCACGACTACGCGGCCGCCGCCGCCACCTTCGCCGACCCGGAATGGCGCGCCGCCGCGCTGACCCGCGCCGGCCGGTACCAGGAGGCCGCCGACCTCCTCGCCCCGATCGAGACCGCCCGGGCCCAGTACGACCGCGGCGTCGCCCTCGTCCGCGGCCGCGACTACCACGGCGGGAAGGCCGCCTTCGAGGCGGCGCTGAAGCTCGACCCCGGCGACGCCGACGCGCAGGCCAACCTCGCCACCACCGAGGCGATCATCGCCTACCTCGAGGAGGCCCGCGACGCCGAGGACCCCGAGCAGGGGGCCGAGCCGCCCGACGACACCGTCTCCGACCTGACCGGCGACAAGGGCAGGCGCGTCCGCATCGACGCGGGTTCCGAGCTCTCCGAGGACGCCGCCGCCGAGTGGATGCGCACCGTCGAGACCAGGCCCGCCGACTTCCTCAAGAGCCGCTTCGCCATCGAGGCCGCCCGATGATCCCCGCAGCCCTCGTCCTCCTGCTGCTCGCGGTGGTGCCGGCCAACGCCCAGCCCGCGCCGCAGGTGAGCGTCACCCGCGACCCCGACGGCCCGGTGACCGTCGGCACGCCGGTCCGCGTCACCGCCACGATCCTCGTCCCGACGTGGATGCCGGAGCCCCCGGTCTGGCCCGACCTCGAGATCGCCGACGCCATCACCCGCCTGCCGGAGCGCGCCACCCGCCCGGTGACCAGCCGCATCGGCCGCGACAGCTGGTCCGGCCTCGCCCGCACCTGGGAGATCACCCCCCAGCGGCCGGCGGACTACGACATCGGCCCGGCCCCGGTCACCGTCACCTGGGCCGATCCCGACACCAGCGCGCCGACCGAGACCGCCCTCGCGCTGCCGCCCGTCACCTTCTCCGCCACCGTCCCGCCCGGCGCCGAGGGCATCGACCCCTTCCTCGCCGCGACGCGCCTTTCGGTCACGGCGACGCTCGACGGCCTGCCCGATGCGCCGAAACCCGGCGACGCATTCACGCTCACCCTCGCCACCACCGCCTCCGGCCCGTCGGCGATGCTGCTGCCGCCCCTCGCCGAGCGCCTGCCGAGCCTCGACGGGCTCCGCGCCTATCCCCGCGAGCCGGTTCTCGCCGACGGCGATCCCGCCACCCGCACCGAGACCGTCGCCTACGTCATCGAGGCGCCCGGCCGCTTCGTCCTCCCGCCCGTCACCCTCGACTGGTGGAACACCGCGACCTCGACGCGCGAGACCGCCACCACCGATCCGGTCACCATCGACGTCGCCACCCCGCCGGGCTGGCGGTCCGGGGACGCCAGCGCGCCCGTGGGGCGCCGCACGCTGGTCGCGGCCGCCGCCGCGCTCGTCGTCCTCGCCGTCGCCCTCGCCGTCGCGGTGCGCCACGGCCGCGGCCGCGGCAGCCGCCCCCCGAGCGAGCGCAGCCGCTACCGGGCGCTGCGCCGGTCGATCCGGCACGCGCCTCCGCCCGCGATCCGGCGGGCGTTCGACACGTGGCGCGGCCCCGCGGGCGTCCGCGACCCGGACGTCGAGTCCGCGCTCCTCCTGCTCGAGCGCGCCGTCTACGGCGCCGCGCCGGACCCCCGCTCGGAAGCCGAGGCGCGGTCAAGGCTGCTGTCGGCGAGCGCGCGTGCCCGGTCGCGCGGTGGGGCGCACGGCCGCGGGGGGCGCGAGTCCGAGACGCCCGCGGCCCTGCCGCCGCTCAATCCGGCGTTTCTTGGAGAGCCGCCGCTCAGGGCGCCTCGGCGAGCCGGATGAAGGCCTCGACGTAGTCGGTGGCCGCATCGTCGGCGCGGCGGCCGACGTGGATGCTCTTGGCGATGCCCTCGCGTCCGAGCCGCAGCGAGCGGATCGGCAGGCTGGCGCGGTACTCGTCGATCAGCCAGTCGGGCAGGGCGGTCGCGCCGCGCCCCGCGGCCACCATCTGCAGCATGATGTCGGTGGTCTCGATCACCTTCACCGCCCGCGGCAGGCAGCCGCCCGGCACCAGGAACCGGGTGTAGACGTCGAGCCGCTCGGGCGAGACCGGATAGGTGATGAGGACCTCGCCGGTCAGGTCGCCCGGCACCACGACCTCGCGCCCGGCGAGCGGATGGGTCTCGGCGACCGCGAGCCGCATCTCGTAGTCGAAGACCGGCTGGTAGACGAGCCCCGGCCGCTCCACCGGGTCGGGGGTGATCAGGAGGTCGATCTCGTGCCCGATCAGCGCGCCGACCCCGCCGAACTGGAACGCCTGCCGCACGTCGACGTCGACCTGCGGCCACGCCGCCAGGTAGGGCTCGACCACCCGGAGCAACCAGCGATAGCACGGATGGCATTCCATTCCGATGCGGAGCATCCCCTTCTGCCCGCGGGCGAAGTCGGCCAGCGTCGCCTCGGCCTGCTCGAGCTGCGGCAGCACCCGCTGCGCCAGCGCGATCAGGTACCGCCCCGCCTGCGTCGGCCGCAGCCGCCGGCCCTCCTTTTCCCAGACCGTCACCCCCGCCGTCGCCTCCAGCCGGCGAATGGCGTGGCTCAGCGCCGACTGCGTCAGGTGCAGCGCCTCCGCCGCGGCGGTGACGCTGCCGAGCCGGTCGGTCTCGCGCAGGATCGCCAGATGCTGACGCTCGAGCATTTCATGACTCCAGATCATTGATCGACGACAAAATGCCATTTCTCATCATGGACCGCCATCCCTATGGTCGGCAGCGACACCGGATGGAGGATCGGACATGGCGCTCGCTGCAAACCTCGGCTTTCCCCGCATCGGCGCGCACCGCGAGCTGAAGACCGCGACGGAGGCCTACTGGAAGGGCGAGACCGACGCCGCCGCCCTCGACGCCGCCGCCGCCGCGCTCCGCGCCCGCCACTGGCGGTTGCAGGCGGAGGCGGGCATCGCGGTGATCCCGTCGAACGACTTCTCGCTCTACGACCAGGTGCTCGACATGACCGCGGCGCTCGGGGCCGTGCCGCCGCGCTTCGGGGAGGTCGCGGGCGAGGTGCCCCTCGACACCTACTTCGCCATGGCCCGCGGTCGGCAGGGCGTGCCGGCCATGGAGATGACCAAGTGGTTCGACACCAACTACCACTTCATCGTGCCCGAGATCGAGGCCGGCCAGACCTTCCGCCTCGCCTCGCTGAAGGCCGTGCGCGAGTTCGAGGAGGCCGAGGCCCTCGGCATCCACACCCGCCCGGTCATCGTCGGTCCGGTCACTTGGGCGAGCCTCGCCAAGCCCCGCGGCGCCGGCCTCGACCCGGTGGAGCTGGTTCCCGCCCTCCTGCCCGTCTACCGCGAGCTCCTCGACCGGCTCGCGGCCGCCGGCGCCGACTGGGTGCAGATCGACGAGCCGATCCTCGCGACCGACCTCGGCGAAGCGCAACGCGCCGCCTTCCGGACCGCCTATGACGCGCTGGCGTCTGCGGCGCCGAAGCTGATGGTCGCCACCTACTTCGGCCCGCTCGGCGCCAACCTCGACCTCGCGCTGAAGCTGCCGGTCGCCGGCCTCCACGTCGATCTCGTGCGCGGCGACGAGCTCGACGCGATCCTCGCCGGGATCGGCCCCGACGTCCGCCTGTCGCTCGGGGTGATCGACGGCCGCAACGTCTGGCGGGCGAACCTCGAGGCCGCCCTCGCGCCGGTCGCGCGCGCCGTCGCCGCCCTCGGCGCCGGGCGCGTCGAGGTCGCGCCGTCGTGCTCGCTGCTGCACGTGCCGGTGGACCTCGCGCCGGAGACCGGGCTCGACCCCGAGCTCAGGGGCTGGCTCGCCTTCGGCAGGCAGAAGCTCGGCGAGGTGGTGGCCGTCGCCCGCGCCGCCACCGGGCACCGCGCCGAGGTCGCCGAGGCCTTCGCCGAAAGCGCCGCAGCCGCGCAGACGCGCGCCGCTTCGCCGCGCATCCACGACGCGCGGGTCAAGGCCCGGGTCGCTGCGGTCGGGGCGGACGACCTCGCCCGCCGGAGCCCCCATGCCACCAGGGCCGAGGCGCAGGCGGCGCGGCTGGGCCTGCCGCCCTTGCCGACCACGACCATCGGCTCCTTCCCGCAGACCGCCGAGGTGCGGCAGGCCCGGGCGCGCCGCCGCCGGGGCGAGATCGACGCCGCCGCCTACGACGCCTTCCTCGAGAAGGAGACCGCGGCCTGCGTCCGCTTCCAGGAGGAGGCAGACCTCGACATGCTCGTCCACGGCGAGTTCGAGCGCAACGACATGGTGGAGTACTTC
>CAZEGY010000093.1:0-10336 GCA_964511815.1 uncultured Rhodovulum sp. | reverse complement strand
GACCGCAAGGAGGCTCTGAAGCGATGCGCGACCGCGTGGTCCTCGCCTACGGCGATTCGAACACCCACGGCACCATGCCGATGGAGTCCCTCGAGGCGATGGGCCGCTTCGCCCCGGCGGAGCGCTGGCCCGGGGTGTGCGCCGCGGCGCTCGGCGCCGGCTGGCGGGTGGTCGAGGAGGGGCTGCCCGGGCGGACGACCGTCCACCCGGACCCGATCGAGGGCGTCCACAAGAACGGCCTCGCGCTCCTGCCCGGCATCCTCGAGAGCCACCGGCCGCTCGACGTCGTCGTCATCCTGCTCGGCACCAACGACCTCAAGGCGCGCTTCGCGGTGCCGCCGGTCGACATCGGCGAGTCGGTGTCGCGGCTCGTCCACTACACCCGCCACAGCTACACCGGGCCGGGGGAGGCGCAGCCGAAGATCCTGCTCGTCGCGCCGCCGCCGGCGCTCGAGGTCGGCTGCTTCGCCGAGATGTTCGCCGGCGCGGCCCGCAAGTCGCAGGCGTTCGCCGCGACCTACGCCGCCGTCGCCCGCCGCCACGGCTGCGACTTTCTCGACGCCGGCGGGGTGATCGCCTCGAGCCCGCTCGACGGGATACATTTCGACGCGTCCGAGCACGCGAAGCTCGGGCGCGCGGTCGCGGCCGCGCTGAAGGACATGGAGGGCTGAGAATGCTGAAGGGACTGGACCCGATCCTCAACGCCGAGGTGCTCGGGGCGCTGCGGGCGATGGGCCACGGCGACGACCTCGTCCTCTGCGACACCAACTTCCCCGCCGACTCGGTGGCGCGGCTGACCGCGCTCGGGCGGCTGCTGCGCATCGACGCCCCCGCCGCGCGGGTGGCGAAGGCGGTGCTCTCGGTCTACCCGCTCGACAGCTTCGTCGACGACGCCGCGGCGCGGATGGAGATCGTCGGCGACCCCGTGACCGTGCCCGAGGTGCAGGCAGAGGTACAGGCCGAGATCGACGCCGCCGAGGGCAAGGCCTGGCCGATGATCGGCATCGAGCGCTACGCCTTCTACGAGCGGGCGAAACGGGCCTACGCGGTGATCCAGACCGGCGAGCGGCGCTTCTACGGCTGCTTCGCCTTCCGCAAGGGCGTGATCCCGCCGGACGCGTGATGCGCAGCGGCGTCGTCATCCTCGGCGTCTTCGTCGCCGACACCGCCTATCGCGCCCGACGGATGCCGCGGATGGGCGAGACGATCCTCGGCGAGAGCTTCGCGCTCGGGCCGGGGGGCAAGGGCTCGAACCAGGCGGTGGCGGTCGGGCGGCTCGGGGAGCGGGTGACCTTCATCACCCGCCTCGGCGACGACGCCTTCGGCGAGATGGCGGTGCGCACCTGGCAGGAGGCGGGCGTCACCCCGGCGGCGACGCGGGTGACGGAGAGCTACACCGGCGCCGCCTTCATCTTCGTCGACGCGCGGAGCGGCGACAACGCCATCATCATCAGCCCCGGCGCCGCGGCGACGATCGAGCCCGCCGACCTCGACCGCCACGCCGCGACGATCGCGGCGGCCGCGGTCTTCGTCACCCAGCTCGAGCAGCCGCTCGCCGCCGCGCGGCGCGGGCTCGAGATCGCCCGCGGCGCCGGGGTGACGACGATCCTGAACCCGGCGCCGGCGGCGGCGCTCCCCGACGACCTCCTCGCGCTCTGCGACTACGTCACCCCGAACGAGACCGAGGCGGCGGAGCTCACCGGCCTCCCGGTCGCCAGCGTCGACGAGGCCCGCGCCGCCGCCGACCGGCTGATCGCCCGCGGGGCGGGGGCGGCGGTCATCACCCTCGGCGCCCGCGGCGCGCTCCTCCACGGCGGCGGGCGCTCGGAGCTGGTGCCGGCGGTCGGCGTCGGCCCGGTCGTCGAGACGACGGGGGCGGGCGACGCCTTCAACGGCGGCTTCGCCTCCGGCATCGCCCGCGGCATGGACCCCGCCGCCGCCGTCCGCCTCGGCTGCGCCGTCGCCGGGATCTCGGTGACGCGCGCCGGGACGGCGGCGTCGATGCCGACCGCCGCCGAGGTCGAGGCCGTGCTCGCGCGGGGGTAGGGCAGCGCGGGCCGCCTCCGGGCGCCCTGCCGGTCAGGTGAGCAGATGCCCGTGGCGCAGCGACGGCGCGGCGCCGCGCACCACGAGGAGGTCGTCGTCGGCGTCGTGAACGGCGCCGCCGAGATCGTCGCCGGGGCCGTCGCCCTCCGCGTCGATCTCGAGGACGGTGGGCCTTGCTGTCGACGTTGCGCGTCCCGCGGGACCGCTCGTCCGCCTCCGCGGCGGGACCGCGGTCAGACCGCCGTGCGCCGCGAGCGTCTCCGGCCACGGCCCCGGCTCGACGGCGCAGTCGTAGTTCCGTCCGACGAGGGTCGAGAGTTCGTCTGCGGGAATCGGACGCAAGGCCACACCTCCCGGGATCCGAAAATGGACCGGCGCCTTGCGGGTGGCGGGCGCCGCCGATAACGGAGAGGAGAGTGCCACGGGGGTGGCCGGGCCGGGCAAGCGGGAGCGGTGGATGGAGAAGCGCAAACTCGGGCGGCGCGAGGTCGGGGCGGTCGGCCTCGGGGCGATGTCGTTCGCCGGCGTCTACGGGGCGACGACCGAGGAGGTCTCGCACGCGACGCTCGCGGCGATGCTCGACCTCGGCATGGACCACGTCGACACCTCGAACATCTACGGCATGGGCGTGTCCGAGGAGGTGATCGGGCGCTTCCTCGCCAGGCAGGGCAAGGCCCGGGCCGGGCGCTTCCACCTCGCGACCAAGGCCGGCATCCGCGTCGACCGCGCCGCCGGCCGGCGCTGGTTCGACAACTCGGCCGCGCACCTGACCGAGGAGCTCGAGGGCAGCCTCCGGCGCCTCGGGGTCGAGGCGGTCGACCTCTTCTACGTCCACCGCCGCGACCGCGACATCCCGATCGAGGACGTGGCCGGCAGCCTCGCCGGCCTCGTCGCGGCCGGCAAGATCAGGGCCTTCGGCTTCTCCGAGATCGCGCCCTCGTCGTTGCGCCGGGCGGCGGCCGAGCATCCGGTGGCGGCGGTGCAGTCGGAGTACTCGCTCTCGACCCGCGCCCCGGAGCTCGGGCTCGTGCAGGCCTGCGAGGCGCTCGGCACGACCCTCGTCGCCTTCTCGCCGGTCGGGCGCGGCCTCCTGACCGACACGCCGCCGGACGCGGAGCGGGCGGCGGCGAACGACTTCCTGCGCCGCAACCCGCGCTTCGAGCCGCGCAACCTCGCCGAGAACCTCGCCGCGACCGAAGGCTTCCGCCGGCTCGCCGCCGAGATGGGGACGACCGCCCCGGCGCTCGCCATCGCCTGGCTCCTCGCGCGGAGCCCGGGGATCGTGCCGATCCCGGGAACCCGGTCGCCCGAACACCTGCGCGAGCTCGCCGCCGGTGCCGCGCTCGAGCTCGACGCCGACGACATCGCCCGGATCGAGGCGGTGCTTCCCGTCGGCTGGGCCGCCGGCGACCGCTACTCGGACGAGCAGTGGGCCGGGCCGGAGCGCTTTTCCTAGGACGGCGGCGGCGTGTCGCGGGGCGCGAAGAAGAACCCGTAGGCCGCGTAGACGCCGAGCGCCCCGAAGAGCATGCCCCAGAACGGGCTCCCGTCGATGAACTCGAAGGCGGCCCAGCCGAGGCAGAGGGCGACGATCAGCAGCCGCACCCACAGCGGGCGGAACATCGGGTGGTCGGTGTCGAGGAACTTGCGGCTCACGACGTCGCCCTCGCGACGGTCTCGACCGGCAGGGCGGTGGTGTTCTTGATCTCCTCCATCGACAGCACCGAGGTCACGTTGAAGATCGACACCTCCTTGATCAGCGCCCGGTAGAAGGCGTCGTAGGCGCGGGCGTTGGGCACGCGGACCTTGAGGATGTAGTCGATCTCGCCGGCGAGGCGGTGGGCCTCGATGACCTCCGGCCGCGATCGCACCGCGCGCAGAAAGCGGTCGAGCCACTCGGCGTCGTGCTGCGAGGTGCGGATGAGGACGAAGAAGCACGACTCGAGCCCGAGCTTCTCGGGATCGACGATCGCGACCTCGGCCTTGATCAGCCCCGAGGCCTTCATCTTGCGGATTCGATTCCACACCGGCGTCTTCGACGCGCCCACCTTGCGGGCGATCTCGTCGAGGGGGAGGCTCGAATCCTCCTGCAGGACGACGAGGATGTTCCGGTCCAGATCGTCGAGGGCGGCAGCCATTCCGTGACTCTCCCGTTGCCGTGGATCCCGTTCGGATCGCTGCCACCATATCAGGACGATTTCCTTATTTGAAGGCACCGATTGAGCCTTTCAGGGAAAATGTCCTATCTTGCGGGTACCAAGGTGCCGAGGCTGCAATGCGTCATTATCCCGTCTTTCTCGATCTTCGCGATCGGAGCGTCATCGTCTCCGGCGCCGGGCCGGTGGCCGCCGCGAAGCTGCGCCTGCTGATGAAGACCGAGGCGCGGATCGAGGTCTACGGCACCGACCCGCTCCCCGAAATCGCCGGCTGGGCCGCCGAGGGTCGCCTCCATCTCGTCCCGCGCGAGATCGCGCGCGGGGACGCGGCGGGTGCCGCGCTCGTCTACGGCGCCAATGGCGACCCCGAGGCCGACGCGCGGGCGGCGGCCATCGGCCGGGCCGGAGGCGCGCTCGTCAACGTCGTCGACGATCTCGCCGGGAGCGACTTCATCACGCCCGCGATCGTCGACCGCGATCCGGTCACCGTCGCGATCGGCACCGAGGGCGCGGCGCCGGTGCTCGCGCGCAAGATCAAGGCCGAGATCGAGGCGATGCTGCCGGCGACGCTCGGGCTCCTCACCCGCGTCGGGCAGGGGTTCCGCGCCCGGGTCGAGGACCTCGACTCCGCCGCCCGCCGCGGCTTCTGGACGCGGTTCTACTTCGAGCGCGGCCCCCGGGCGATCGCCACCGGCGCGCAGGCGGCGCGCGACGAGCTCGAGCGGATGCTCTCCGAGGGCGCCGACGCGCCGCGCCGCGGCGTCGTCCACCTCGTCGGCGCCGGCCCGGGCGACCCCGAGCTCCTGACCCTCAAGGCGCGCCGGCTCCTCCACGAGGCCGACGTCGTCGTCCACGACCGTCTCGTGCCCCAGGCCGTGCTCGAGCTCGCCCGCCGCGAGGCGACGATCGTCGCGGTCGGCAAGCAGGCCTACGGCCCGTCGTGGTCGCAGGACCACATCAACGCCCTGCTCGTGAAGTATGCCCGCGACGGCGACAGCGTCGTTCGCCTCAAGGGCGGCGACCCGGCGGTCTTCGGCCGGCTCGACGAGGAGATCGAGGCGCTCGAGGCGGCGGGCATCGGCTACCAGGTCGTCCCCGGCATCACCGCCGCGAGCGCGGCGGCGGCGGGGATCGGCCAGTCGCTGACCAAGCGCGGCCGCAACTCGTCCTTCCGCATCCTGACCGGCCACGACGTCGACGGCTTCGCCGAGCACGACTGGCGGACGCTGGCGCGCCCGGGCGAGACCGCGGCGATCTACATGGGCGTCAAGGCCGCGACCTTCGTCCGCGGCCGCCTGCTCATGCACGGCGCCGCCGCCGACACCCCGGTGACGGCGGTCGAGAACGCCGGGCGCCCCGGGCAACGGGCGATCGCGACGACCCTGATCGACCTGCCGGCGGCGCTCGCCGACGCGGCCCCCGAGGGGCCGGTGATCATCCTCTACGGGCTGGCGCCGCGCGCAGCGGCACTGATGCTCGACGACCTCCGGGAGGCGCTCTGATGGCCGCGCGCAAGTTCCAGCCCCAGATGGCGACGGGCAACGACCTCCTCGAGGGCGACGTCGTCTACTTCACCTCGACCGGCGAGTGGTCGCGCAGGATCGGCGACGCCGCCCTCGCGATGAGCCCGGAGACCGCGCAGGACCTGCTGGCCCGGGCCTCGGCGTTCCCGAACCGGGTGGTCGGCGTCTACCTCGTCGAGGTCAGGCTCGACGAGCGGGGCCGCGCCGCGCCCGCGCACTTCCGCGAGGAGTTCCGCACCCGCGGTCCCTCCAACTATCCCCAGCACGGCCGCCAGGCGGAGTCCTAAGACATGTACGACTATACCGATTTCGACCGGGCCTTCGTGCGGGAGCGCGTCGCCGAGTTCCGTGACCAGGTCGAGCGCCGCATCGCCGGCTCGCTGACCGAGGCCGAGTTCCTGCCGCTCCGGCTGCGCAACGGCCTCTATCTCCAGCTCCACGCCTACATGTTCCGCATCGCGATCCCCTACGGGACGCTGAACGCCTGGAAGCTCCGCCAGCTCGCGATGATCGCCGACCGCTGGGACAAGGGCTACGGCCACTTCACCACCCGGCAGAACATCCAGTTCAACTGGCCGAAGCTCCGCGACGTGCCGGACATGATGGACGCGCTCGCCGACGTCGACATGCACGCGATCCAGACCAGCGGCAACTGCATCCGCAACGTCACCGCCGACCACTTCGCCGGCGCCAGCGCCGACGAGATCGAGGATCCGCGTCCGACGGCCGAGCTTCTCCGCCAGTGGTCGACCGACCACCCGGAGTTCCTCTACCTGCCGCGCAAGTTCAAGATCGGCATCTCCGGCGCCCCGAACGACCGCGCCGTCACCAAGTCCCACGACATCGGCCTCATCGTCGTCCGCAACGAAGCGGGCGAGGTCGGCTACGAGGTCAGCGTCGGCGGCGGCCTCGGGCGCACCCCGATGGTCGGCAAGGTGATCCGCGGCTTCCTGCCGAAGGCCGACCTCCTGCCCTACCTCGAGGCGATCCTCCACGTCTACAACCGCTCCGGGCGCCGCGACAACAAGTTCAAGGCCCGCCTCAAGATCCTCGTCCACGAGGAGGGTCTCGAGTCGATCCGCACCCGCGTCGAGGCCGCCTTCCTCGACAGGAAGGCGGTGCTGCACCCGGTCGATCCCGCCCTCGTCGCCTCGATCGAGGCGGCCTTCGCGCCGCCGGTCCCCGAGGCGCCGGCGCCGGTCCCGCCGCTCGTCGGCGCCGGGCTCCGCGCCTGGGTCGACACCAACGTCGCGGCGCACAAGCTCGACCACTACGGCATCGTGACGATCTCGCTCAAGGCAATCGGCGGCACCCCGGGCGACGCCACCTCCGCGCAGATGCGCCTCATCGCCGAGCTCGCCGAGGCCTTCGGCCACGACGAGATCCGCGTCAGCCACGAGCAGAACCTGATCCTGCCCCACGTCCCGCGCCGGCACCTGCCCGAGATCTACCAGCGCCTCAAGGCCGCCGGCCTCGCCACCGCCAACGTCGGCCTCGTCTCCGACATCATCGCCTGCCCGGGCATGGACTACTGCGCCCTCGCCACCGCCCGCTCGATCCCGATCGCGCAAGGGATCTCGGCCGCCTTCGCCGACCTCGACCGCCAGCGCGACGTCGGGCCGCTCAAGATCAAGATCTCGGGCTGCATCAACGCCTGCGGCCACCACCACGTCGGCCACATCGGCATCCTCGGGCTCGACCGCGCCGGGGTGGAGAACTACCAGATCACCCTCGGCGGCGACGGCACCGAGACCGCGGCGATCGGCGAGAAGACCGGCCCGGGCTTCGCCTACGACGAGGTCGTCCCGGCGGTCGAGCGGGTGATCGAGGCTTACCTCGCCCTCCGCACCGAGCCCGGCGAGACCTTCCTCGAGACCTACCGCCGGCTCGGCATGGCGCCGTTCAAGGCCGCGCTCTACGAGCAGGAGGCCCGGTCGGATGCGGCTTGATCCTTCTGCCGCGCTCGCCGGGCATCCGATCGACGAGATCGAGGTCCTGCGCGTCGCCTTCGAGGACGCCCCCGCCGAGGCGGTGCTCGAAGCGGTGCTCGAGACCTTCCCCGACCAGGTGGCGATGGTCTCGTCGTTCGGGGCCGAGGCCGCGGTCCTCCTCAAGATGGTCGCCGACGTCGACCCGGGGCTGCCGGTGCTGATGATCGACTCGCTCCTCCTCTTCGAGGAGACGCTCGACTACCAGCGCACGCTCTCGGACCGGCTCGGCCTTCGCAACGTCCAGATCATCCGGCCGCTGGCCGACGACCTGCGCCGCGCCGACCCCGACGACACCCTCCACCAGCGCGACCAGGACGCCTGCTGCGAGATCCGCAAGGTGCTGCCCCTCGACCGGGCGCTGCGCCGCTGGCCGGTGTCGATCACCGGGCGCAAGCGCTTCCAGGCCTCGACCCGGACCGCGCTCCAGGTGATCGAGCGCGACGGCGACCGGATGAAGGTCAACCCGCTCGCCCGCTGGAGCGCGCAGGACCTGCGCGCCTACATGGACGCCCACGACCTGCCGCGGCACCCGCTCGTCGCCCGCGGCTTCCGCTCGATCGGCTGCGCCCCGTGCACGACGCCGGTCCGCGAGGGCGAGGACGACCGTGCCGGACGCTGGCGCGGCACCGAGAAGATCGAGTGCGGCATCCACTTCGGCGCCGACGGGCGCATCCTGAGGGCGGCGAGCTGATGAGCGTCATCGTCACCGACACCGGCTTCGCGCCCGACGACTGGACGGGCGCGTTCGTCACCCTCGACGACCTCGTGGCGATGGACACGCTGCCCGAGGGCGTCGCCGTCGACATGCCGAACGACCGCGACCCGGCCGAGCTCGCCCCGCGGCTCGACCGGATCGCGCTCATCCGCGTCTCGTTCCCGGCCTACACCGACGGCCGCGGCTTCTCGATCGGCGAGGCGCTGCGCGACATGGGCTACGCCGGGCGCCTCCGCGCCGCGGGGCCGCTGATCGCCGACCAGTACCGCATGGCCCGCCGCGTCGGCTTCGACGAGGTCGAGATCCCCGACGCCATCGCCGAGCGCCAGCCCGAGGAGCAGTGGCGGCCGCGGCCGGGAACCTCCTACCAGCAGCGTCTCGGCCTGCGCTGAGCGTGTCCCCGCTTCCGTGACCGGACCTGTCATGCTACGAGCGGGACAGGTCGATTGCAGGCAGGATCGGGGTTGAAGGGGCAGGCGACAGTACTTGCCGCGGCTGTGTCTGCCGCGTGCCTCGCGGGTGCGCCGGCGGCGGCGTGGTCGCCGGCCGAGCTCTTCGCGCCCTGCGAGGGCGACTGCGCCGTCGCGCTCTACGCCGGCGTCTACATCGAGGACTCGATGACCGACATCTGGTCCGAGCCCGACTGGCCCTGGGACTGGGACTACGACGCCAGCGACCACCTCATCGCCACCACCGTCTCCCGCGTCACCTGGGAATTCTGGCATCGCTGGACGATGGAGCCCGAGTTCGGCATCGCCCAGCGCTACGGCCGCGAGAGCGCGACCGAGCTCTGGGGCGCGCTCTACTTCCGCTACCACGGCTTCCCGTGGGACCACAGGCTCCTGACCACGATGGCGCTCTCGACCGGGATGAACTGGGCGAGCGAGGTCACCGAGGTCGAGCGCGACCGCGCCCGCGACGACGAGGGCAGCCAGTGGATGCACTTCTTCTCGCCCGAGATCACCTTCGCCCTGCCGAGCCACCCGAACTCCGAGCTCCTGATCCGGGTCCACCACCGCTCCGGCGTCTTCGGCCTCGTCAGCGACGCCTGGGGCGGGGCCCAGTACGCCACCGTCGGCCTCCGCTTCCGCTTCTGACGCTTGCACGCCGGCGCCCGCCCGGCTAAGGGGCGGGCGCCGCAGGCCCCGCGGCCAAGTCTCCGCGACCTTGTCAAAACGGAAAACCACGGAAAGCCCATGTCCCGCGCGCTCCTCCCCGGCGTCCTCGCGATGGCGGCGATCGTCATCGCCTCGAACGTCCTCGTCCAGTTCCTCGTCGGCGACTGGCTGACCTGGGGCGCCTTCACCTATCCCTTCGCCTTCCTCGTCACCGACCTGATGAACCGCCTGCACGGCCCCATCGCCGCGCGCCGCGTCGTGCTCGCGGGCTTTTTCGTCGGCCTCTTCTGCTCGTTCGTCGGCAGCCAGATCGACGGCCCCTTCGGCCCGCTCGTCTCGTTCCGCGTCGCCGTCGCCTCCGGCACCGCCTTCCTCGTCGGCCAGCTCCTCGACGTTGCCGTCTTCAACCGCCTCCGCGAGGGCGACTGGTGGAAGGCGCCGTTCGTCGCGAGCGTCGCCGGCAGCGTCATCGACACGGCGATCTTCTTCTCGATCGCCTTCTCCGCGTCGCTCGCCTTCGTCGCGCCCCACGTCGACGTCGCCTGGGCGAACGAGCCGGTGGCGCTCCTCGGCCGCGGCCCGGTGGCGCCGCTGTGGATGAGCCTCGCCGTCGCCGACTTCGCCGTGAAGCTCGCCATCGCGGTCCTCGCGCTGGCGCCCTTCCGCATCATCGTCGGCCGCCGCATCGACCGCTGGCGGGCGGCCCAGGGACCGCGCGTCTGAGCGACGTCCGCCGAGCCGCCCACCCCCCTTGCCCGCGCCCGCAGGGGGCGATGAACGAGGGGTC
>CAZEGY010000092.1:0-10600 GCA_964511815.1 uncultured Rhodovulum sp. | reverse complement strand
GCGCCATCGCGAGGCCGGCGTTCACCCGCATCGCCATCGGCGTCGAGCCGGTGTGGGCCTCCTTGCCGGTCAGGGTGAACTCGAGCCACCACAGCCCCTGGCAGTGGGTGACGACGCCGATGTCCTTCTCCTCGGCCTCGAGGATCGGCCCCTGCTCGATGTGGAGCTCGAAGTAGGCGTGCATCTTCCGCGCGCCGACCTCCTCGCTGCCCTTCCAGCCGATGCGCTCGAGCTCGTCGCCGAAGCGCTTGCCGTCGGGATCGGTCCGCCCGTAGGCGTAGTCCTGGTCGATGACCCCGGCGAAGACCCCCGAGGCGAGCATCGCCGGGGCGAAGCGGGCGCCTTCCTCGTTCGTCCAGTTGGTGACGACGATCGGATGCCGGGTGCGGATGCCGAGGTCGTTCATCGACCGCACCGCCTCGAGCGCCCCGAGGACGCCGAGGACGCCGTCGTACTTGCCGCCGGTCGGCTGGGTGTCGAGGTGGCTCCCGACGTAGACCGGCAGGGCGTCGGGGTCCTCGCCGGCGCGGGTCGCGAACATCGTGCCCATCGTGTCGACGCCGAGCGACAGGCCCGCCTCGTCGCACCAGCGCGCGAAGAGCGCGCGGCCGGCGGCGTCGGCGTCGGTCAGGGTCTGGCGGTCGTTGCCGCCGGCGACGCCCGGGCCGATCTTCGCCATCTCCATCAGGCTGTCCCAGAGCCGGCTGCCGTCGATCTCGAGGTTGTCGGTCGGGGCGGCCATCGGGGACTCCTTCTCGCGCGGGCGGTCCCGCCTTGTGTAGGTCGCGCCGCCGCGCCGGCGCAAGTCCGCCGGAAAGTGGCTGCGCCGCCCGCGCCGGCCGGGTTATCCTCGCGAGGTGGGGAATCGGCGCCAGAGAGGCGCCGCACGAACGACAGGGAGCTGCCCATGACCACCAGCCGCATCGCCGCCATCGTCGGCGGCGCCGTGCTCTTCATCCTCGGCCTCGTCATCGGCGCCGCGATCAGCGGCGGGCCGAGCGTCGAGGACATCGACGCCGCGGTCGCCAAGCGCATCGACGCCGCGAGCGAGGCCCAGGCGGCCCGCATCGGCGAGGTCGAGGCCGGCCTGACCCAGCTCGCCGGCGACATCGGCGGCCGGATCGACGGCATCGCCGGCACCGTCGACAGCGGGGCCAAGGCGGTCTCCGACGTCGGCACGAAGCTCGGCGGCGACGTCGAGACCCTCGGCCAGTCGCTCCGCGGCGCGATCGAGACCTCGTCGGCGTCGCACCTCGCGGCGCTCGAGAGCGGCCTCGCCGGCCTCCGTGGCCAGATCTCGGCAGCGCCGGCCGCCGCGCCCGCCGGCGGCGACGCCGCCGCGGCGCCCGGGGCGCCGGTCGAGGGCTTCGGGCCGGGCGAGACCGCCGTCCTCTCCGACGGCGCCCTCCGGGTCTTCGTGTCGCGCATCGACGCGGACGCCGGCACTGCCACGGTCCGCGCCGACGGCAGCGACCTCGTCCTCGCCGTCGGCCAGGCGCGGACGCTGGCCGGCGCGTCGGGCGAGTGCCAGGTGACGCTCGACGCCGTCGGCGGCGGCAAGGCGGCGCTCTCCGGCGCCTGCGGCGACGCCCTGCCCGCGCCCGAGGGCGCCGCCCCCGGCACCGTCGTCGACCTCGCCGACGGCCTGCGCGTCTTCGTCTCGGGCGTCAGCGACGCCGGCGCCCGCATCGCCGTCAACGGCGTGCGGACGGTGACCGTGCCGGTCGGCGAGGGCGTCGAGGCCAGCGTCGGCGAAGAGAGCTGCCGGGTCAGCGTCGAGGCCGTCGACCGCGGCCGCGTCGCCCTCGGCTACACCTGCGGCTGACGGCCGGCCGGCGCCCGGAGCAGCGGCTCACTGGAGCCGCTGCAGCACCTTGCGGAGCGTCCCGACCAGCTCGTCGATCTCGGCCTCGGAGATGATGAGCGGCGGCGACATCGCGATGATGTCGCCGGTCGTGCGGATGAGGATGCCGGCGTCGTAGGCGTCGAGGAAGGCCTTGAACGCCCGCGCCGTCGGCTGGCCGGCGATCGGCTCGAGCTCGATCGCCCCGATCAGCCCCTCGTTGCGGACGTCGATGACGTGCGGGCAGTCGCGGAGGCCGTGCAGCGCCGCCTCCCAGTAGGGCGCCAGCGCCGCCGCCCGCTCGAAGAGCCCCTCCTCGCGGTAGGTCTCGAGCGTGGCGATCCCCGCCGCCGCCGCGATCGGGTTGCCCGAGTAGGTGTAGCCGTGGAAGAGCTCGATCAGGTGCTCGGGGCCGGACATGAAGGCGTCGTGGATCTTGGCGCTGGTCAGCACCGCACCCATCGGGACGACGCCGTTGGTCAGCCCCTTGGCGCAGGTGATCATGTCGGGCTCGACCCCGTACTTCTCCGCCGCCCAGGCGGTGCCCGTCCGCCCGAAGCCGGTGATGACCTCGTCGAAGATCAACAGGATGCCGTGCTTGGTGCAGATCTCGCGCAAACGCTGGAGGTAGCCCTTCGGCGGGATCAGCACGCCGGTCGAGCCCGCCACCGGCTCGACGATCACCGCCGCGATCGTCGAGGCGTCGTGCAGCGTCACGATGCGCTCGAGCTCGTCGGCGAGCTCGGCGCCGTGCTCGGGCTGGCCCTTCGACCAGCGGTTCTTCTCGGGCAGGTGGGTGTGCGGCAGGTGGTCGACGCCGGTCAGCAGCGTCCCGAAGAACTTGCGGTTCGAGACGATCCCCCCGACCGAGATCCCGCCGAAGTTGACCCCGTGGTAGCCGCGCTCGCGGCCGATCAGCCGGAAGCGCGACCCCTGCCCGATGGCGCGCTGGTAGGCGATGGCGATCTTCAGCGCCGTCTCGACGCTCTCGCTGCCGGAGTTGGTGAAGAAGGCGTGCTCCATCCCCTCGGGCGCCATGCCGATCAGGCGGTTGGCGAGCTCGAAGGCCTTCGGATGCCCCATCTGGAAGGCGGGCGCGTAGTCGAGCTCCTTCGCCTGCGCCGCGATCGCCTCGCTGATCCGCGGCCGCCCGTGCCCGGCGTTGCAGCACCAGAGGCCGGCGGTCCCGTCGAGCACCTGCCGCCCGTCGCTCGTCGTGTAGTGCATGCCCTCGGCGGCGACGAACATCCGCGGCGCCTGCTTGAACTGGCGGTTCGCGGTGAACGGCATCCAGAAGGCACGCAGGTCGTTCGGGGCGGGCGCTTGGCGCGTCGACATCGGCTCGGTTCCTCGCTCGGCGGGCTTCCTCGCGGAGAGAGGCGCGCCGTCCATGATCCGGCCGGGCGGCCGGGGCGGTCCGACGCTACCAAGCCGCATACCGCGGTCAAGGAGATTTCCGGGGCGGGGGTTTTCGCTCGACCACCCGGCCCCGCGGCGGCTATCCTGCGCGCGCGCCGCGAGAGGCCGAGGCCCGCCATATGCCCGTTTCAGCTCGATGACGCGGTCCGCGACCCGGGCCGCGTCGCGCCGGACCCCGACCCGGATCCAGCGGGAGAAGACCGAGGCGATCCTCGCCGCGGCGCTCGACGTCTTCGCCACCCACGGCTTCCACGGCGCGACGCTCGACCTGATCGCCGACGCCGCCGGCCTCTCGAAGCCGAACCTGCTCTACTGGTTCGCCTCGAAGGAAGACATCCACCGGATGCTGCTCGAGCGCCTGCTCGACACCTGGCTCGCGCCGCTCCGCCGCCTCGACCCCGCCGGCGACCCGGCCGCCGAGATCACCGGCTACATCCGCCGCAAGCTCGAGATGGCGCGCGACTACCCGCGCGAGAGCCGGCTCTTCGCCGGCGAGATCCTCATGGGCGCGCCCCACATCGGCGACGTCCTCGCCGGGCCGCTCCGCGCCCTCGTCGACGAGAAGGCCGCGGTCATCGCCGCATGGGCGGCGGCCGGGCGCATCGCCCCGGTCGACGCCCGCCACCTCATCGTCTCGATCTGGGCGGTGACCCAGCACTACGCCGACTTCGACGCCCAGCTCGACGCCGTGCTCGGTCCCGGCCACGCCCGGCGCTTCGCCGACGCCGAACGCTTCCTGACCGGCCTCTTCGCCCGCGCCCTCGCGCCTTAACCCTCGCGGCGATCGCCGGTCGCGCCGGCGGAGGTCGCGCGTATACTCATAAAACTTTCGGGGAATCGTACGGGGTCGGGGCGATGTCGGGCGGCAGGGATGCGAGCGGCTCCGCGCGCGCGGAAGGCCCGGCGCGCGCCGAGGGCGGCGGCCGCCCCGCCGGCGCGCCGCCGCTCGACGACATCCCCCGCCCGCCGGCGCCGCTCCCCGCGCCGGCGCGCGCCGCCGCCGCCGCCCGCGCCTTCGCCGCCGGCAACGGCTACGTCACCGGCCTCCTCGTCGACCGGATCATCTGAGGCCCGTGGTCCGGGCTGGCGCCCGAGCCTTGCACCGGGCGCATGACGGACTTCGAAATTAGGCACGTTGTGCTGCACCGCAGCATCGCTAGATTAGCGCCATGACGAGAGCGGCGGGACACCTCCCGCCGAGGCCGGGGGATCGGAGCGATGCGATGGGCGCAGCGCTCTTGCGCCGGCCAACGCTGGAAGGAAACCGATCATGGCCCACGCCATCAGCCTGAACGACTACGCCGCCCCGGCCGCCGAGGGCTTCTTCGCCCGCCTGCGCCGCGCCTTCGCCGACTACCGCGTCTTCCTGCGGACCCGCGACGAGCTGCAGGCGCTGAGCGACCGCGAGCTCGCCGACCTCGGCATGACGCGCTTCAACATCGACACGGTCGCCCGCGACGCCGCCCGCGCCGCCTGACGCCTCCGGCCCGCCCGCGGCGGGCCCACGCCCGAACGAGAGGCCCGGGGCACCAGCCCCGGCCCCTTCCCACGAATGTCGATGTCGTGGCGGCCGCGGTCAGTCCGGGAAGCTGCGCCGGCCCGTGGCCGCGTCGAGCCAGTTGCGCCCGCCGAAGGCCACGAGGGCGATAAAGATAAGTCGGGCCTCGAGATCGGGCCGGAACACCACCGTGATCATCCGCCCGCGGCCTCCGTGTCTGACGAGCCATCCCGCGAGAGGCCCGTCGAGCCGAACCCCCGAAGCGGGATTGTCGGCGATCGCCCGGAGCAGGTCGTCGATTTCGTCGAGCCGCCGTTCGGCCGCCGCGAGATCGCCTCGGGTGGTCTCGAGAACATGGTCAACTATTCCCATCACGTCGCACCGGACGAGCGGATGGCGAATCTGGCGCACGATCACCCGCGTCCGCTCGCCTGCGTCCGGCGAAGTTCGGCAAGGCGCGCCCGCGCCTCGCCGGTGACTTCGGAAAGCTCCCCCACCGGCTCCCACCGGTCGATCGGCAGCGCGAGCCGGCGCTCGACCTCGGCGGCGAGCAACGCCGCCTGCGCGTCTCGCGTGGCCTTGGCGCGAACCATCTCGCCCGACACGGCGGCGCTGATGCTGGGATATTCGCCGGCATCGACGAGGGTCCGGGCATAGGCGAAAGCCGGCTCGGTGAAACTCACGGTCTGCTTGCGGGCGGTCATCCGACCCTCCTCCGACTCCGGTAGTCCATCAGACTACCATAGGTCCCGTCATTCGCGGTAGTCCCTCAGGCGGGCAGGCCCCGGGGCTTTTTCGTTTGCCGCGGCGCGGGCGGCCGGGCTAGATCTTGGGCATCATGCACGAGGCGGCCCAAGACCTGTCCACCCATCTCGCCGGGCAACGGTTCGCGACCGTGCTCGCCGATCCGCCGTGGCGCTTCGCCAACCGCACCGGCAAGGTCGCGCCCGAGCACCGGCGCCTGGCGCGCTACCCCACGCTGACCCTCGACGAGATCTGTGCGCTGCCCGTCGCCGGTCACCTGGCGCCGACCGCCCACTGCTATCTCTGGGTGCCGAACGCGCTGCTGCCCGAGGGCCTCGCCGTCCTCGCCGCCTGGGGCTTCGCCTACAAGGCCAACCTCGTCTGGCACAAGGTGCGCCGCGACGGCGGCTCGGACGGGCGCGGGGTCGGCTTCTACTTCCGCAACGTCACCGAGCTCCTGCTCTTCGGTACCCGCGGCCCGAAGGCGCGCACCCTCGCGCCCGGGCGGCGGCAGGTGAACCTCATCGCCAGCCGCAAGCGCGAGCATTCGCGCAAGCCCGACGAACAGTACCCGCTGATCGAGGCGTGCAGCCCGGGGCCGTTCCTCGAGCTCTTCGGCCGCGGCGTCCGGCCGGGCTGGACGGTGTGGGGCAACCAGGCGTCGGAGGACTACGCCCCCGACTGGCAGACCTACGCCTACAACTCCGGCGCCCCGGCCCGGTGACAGCCGCTGCCTTGACCGCCACCGGGGCGTCTCGGAGACCTCTGGGAAAGGCGCCGCGAACGAGCGTCAACCTTCGTTGCCACGCGGTTAACGGCGCGACGAGAATCGCGTAGTTTCAATCTGTTAGGTAGCGTCTCGCGCGCGAGACGGCGCGCGATTCTTCGTGCGACCGACCCCGATTTGCGGTCTTGCGGAGGTCTCTCCGGGCGCCGCGCGCGTCCTCACGCCTTCGGGACGACCCTGAGGCCGAGGTCGCGGAGCTGCTCGTTCGTCGGCTCGGACGGCGCGCCCATCATCAGGTCCTCGGCGCGCTGGTTCATCGGGAACATGATGACCTCGCGGATGTTCTCCGCACCCGCGAGCAGCATCACGATCCGGTCGACGCCCGGTGCGATGCCGGCGTGCGGCGGGGCGCCGTAGCGGAAGGCCGAGAGCATGCCGCCGAAGTGGCTGTCGACGAAGGCCCGGTCGTGGCCGACGATCTCGAAGGCCTTGTACATGATCTCGGGCTTGTGGTTCCGCACCGCGCCGGAGGACAGCTCGACGCCGTTGCAGACGATGTCGTACTGGAAGCCGAGCACGTCGAGCGGCGGCAGCTCCTCGAGCGCGGTCAGCCCGCCCTGCGGCATCGAGAACGGGTTGTGGCTGAAGTCGAGCGCCCCGGTGTCCGCGTCCTTCTCGTACATCGGGAAGTCGACGATCCAGCAGAAGTCGAAGCGGTCCTCCGCCGTCAGCCCGAGCTCCTTGCCGATGACGTTGCGCGCCTTGCCGGCGACCGCCTCGAACTTCGAAGGTAGGCCGCCGAGGAAAAACACCGCGTCGCCCTCGCCGACGCCCATCTGCGCGCGGATCGCCTCGGTGCGCTCCGGCCCGAGCGCCTTCGCCACCGGGCCGGCCGCCTCGACGGCGCCGTTCGCGGCTCGCCAGAAGATGTAGCCCATCCCCGGCAGCCCCTCGGACTGGGCGTAGGCGTTCATCCGGTCGCAGAAGGCCCGGCTGCCGCCGCCCGGCGCGGGGATGGCGCGGACCTCGGTGCCCGGCTGCTCGAGCAGCCCGGCGAACACCTTGAAGCCCGAGCCACGGAAGTGGTCGCTCACCACCTGCATCCGGATCGGGTTCCTCAGGTCCGGCTTGTCCGACCCGTACCACAGCATCGCGTCGCGGTAGGCGATGCGCGGGAACTCCGGGGTCACCGGGCGGCCGCCGCCGAACGCCTCGAAGACGCCGCGCATCACCGGCTCGATGACCCGGAAGACGTCCTCCTGCGTCGCGAAGCTCATCTCCATGTCGAGCTGGTAGAACTCGCCGGGCGAGCGGTCGGCGCGGGGGTCCTCGTCGCGGAAGCACGGCGCGATCTGGAAGTAACGATCGAAGCCCGCGACCATGATCAGCTGCTTGAACTGCTGCGGCGCCTGGGGCAGCGCGTAGAACTTGCCCGGATGGAGCCGCGACGGCACGAGGAAGTCGCGGGCGCCCTCGGGCGATGAGGCGGTCAGGATCGGGGTCTGGAACTCGGTGAAGCCCTGCGCCCGCATGGCGTCGCGCAGGTGGGCGATCACCGAGGCGCGGAGCATGACGTTGGCGTGCAGGCTCTCGCGGCGCAGGTCGAGGAAGCGGTACTTGAGGCGGGTCTCCTCGGGGTAGTCGGCCTCGCCGAAGACCGGCAGCGGCAGCTCGTCGGCGGCGCCGAGCACCTCCATGTCGCGGACGTAGACCTCGATCTCGCCGGTCGGGAGCTTCGGGTTGACGAGGTCCGCCGCCCGCGCCTTGACCGTGCCGTCGATGCGGATCACCCACTCCGCCCGCACCGCCTCGAGCGCGGCGAAGGCCGGGCTCTCGCTGTCGGCGAGGACCTGGGTGATACCGTAGTGGTCGCGGAGGTCGATGAAGAGCACGCCACCGTGGTCGCGGACGCGATGCACCCAGCCGGACAGGCGCACGTCCTTGCCGACGTCGGAAAGCGTGAGCTCGGCGCAGGTGTTGCTGCGGTAGGCGTGCATGACGATCCTCGGGGCGCGCGCGGAAAAACCGCGCCCTGATACACGCAAGCCTCGCCGCGGCGCAAGGCTGCCGGATCGGAACCCGACGGCCTACCGATGCGCTTCGAGCGATTCCGATTTGGCTACGCGACCGGGCGCAGGTGTCTCGGAAAGGCTTGCTCGGCTCCCGCAGTCGGCGCTTCCATCCGTGATTTCCGGTCACTCGACACGCCGTCGCCTTCATCACTAAGCGCGTCGTCGACGATGCGCGACAAGGCCGCGGCGCGCACGCGATGCACGACGAGCCCCCCGATCGATCCCCCGACGAGCGCCATCAGGATGCCGATGCGAAGCATTCGAACCGCCATCGGATCTTCCGTTAGGGTCCCTATGCCGGCGCGTTGGCCAAGAAACACCAAGACGGCACCGACGACGGCCATCACCATCGCCATCGCACCCGCATCGGCGACCCACTCCGGCAGCCGTCGCCACCGCATCTCACGGCGGCTCAGAAGGCAGATCGTCAGGACGAGGCAGAACGGCAGCAGCGAGCCGAGAATAAGTGCGCCGAGCCCGTGCTCCTTCTCGCGGCCGACCGCAGCAGTGAACACCATGACGAAGTGCAGCATGCCCATCACGAGCGCTGCGAGGACGTACCAGCCCCAGGGAATGGTTTCCGCGCTCGCAAGACTGCGCAACCCGCCCACCATCGCACCAGCCACGACCGCCAGGGTCATGCTCCCGGCGAAGGTGACCAGCATCACGCCCGACGTGTTCACCGAGTCTTGACGGAAATGCACGTAGCCGTTGAAGACCAGCAACAGCGCGACGAAGACGCTGAAGGTGATGAATACCGCTCCGTGGAGATTGATCACCTTGACGTTGCCAATCCCGGAGAACCCCTGCTGCCTGAGCAGCGCCAGCCGCTCGCCTGCCTCGTCGCCGGACATCACGACGGACTTCGCCGTCGCGTCGGACATGTGGGCCAGCGCCTCGTCGTACTCTTCGTGAAAATACTCGATCAAGGGCTCGAGCAGCACCCGTAGCGAAGGTTCGTCCGCCCTTCCGTTGCGGTCGATGTTCAAGCCGCGCAACTCGTCGAGAATGCGTTCGGCGCTGACGTCTTCGCGCCGCAACAGTTCCGCGATATTGGCAAGGACGGTCGGGTCGGCCTCACCGCGCTCGACATCTTCGACGTGCCGGTTTATGCGCCGGGCAAGCGTGTTCCGGCGCTCGTGCGCGTGCCGGATGGACGCGCGACTCGGGAGCTCGACCTGACGCAGCGTCTCGGACCACAGCGTGTGATGCTCCCACAGCCCCAGAAGCGACTCGAGCTTGCCCCACTTGGCAACGAGTGACCGTTCGGTGGAATCCGCCTCTTTTAGCGAGACGCGGCGCTGGAGTTGGTAGAGTGCCAACGCCGCTCCGCCGGCTTGAGTTTCGGGTATGCGATATGCCCCGTGTTGCAACTTCACCGAAAGTCGCCGCGCGTCCTCTGCGATGAGACTGATGTTATGAAGCTGGCGCAAGGCGCCGGCCTCGATCCGCCGCCACCGCCGGATGCCGAACAGTCCGAAGAAGACCGCCGCGGCGGTGGCGATCATGTCCGCGCTCAAGGGCGATACTTCGACGATCTTGTCGCCCCCCACGACGGCCTCGCCTCCTTGCTCGTCCTCCCCAGACGAGAGAATGTCGGCGAACCACTCGAAGCCCGCCGCATCGAGGACACGACCAAACTCCTCGTGATTGCGCCCGAGCTGGATCGCCGCGGCGAGTACTACAAAGACCACGACATTGATGCCCGCGAATAGCAACAGGGCGAGGAACTTCTTCGGCAGGCGCCCTTCGCCCTCCTCCGCTAGCTCACGTGGGAACCAGAAGCCAGTGAAGAAGGCAATGAGGCCGATACAGAACAGTCCGACAATGACGTCGATCGGCTGGAGCTCTCCGAGCATGTCACACCCCGCTTGGCTGCAGAGCAAAGTACGCAGTGGTATAAACGCCCGGCGCCAGAATTGCGCCGCCACCCCGTTTCAATTCGGCAAAGTCTACAGGCAACGGGCGCAGAAGTCGAGCGGAAGTCTCGTCCAAGGGAGCGGCACAAGCGAAACAGGAACCTCGTGCGGGGGTGGGCTTCAGCGATTCTTCCGGCCGCACCCCGCCGCACCCACCGTCGCGCGCCGCGCCGCCGGCGACCTCCCCCGAGAGGCGCGGCCCGAACATCCTATACCACGATCGCAGATTGTCCTCTCGCAGCGTGCGGCGGCGCACGAGTCGCTTCCGCCCAGAACGAATCGTCTCGTCCGTGGCGGGTGCGCAACCTCCGGAACGGATTCTCCACGATTTGTTGGCAAGCCGCCGGAGCGGCGCTAGCTAGGTGAACGGGTCAGTTC
>CAZEGY010000091.1:0-10695 GCA_964511815.1 uncultured Rhodovulum sp. | reverse complement strand
GCATGAACTCGGCGTTCTCGCCGACGTAGGAGGAGATCATCTTCTTCACCTGCCGCGACTGCAGCAGCACGCCGAGGCCGAAGTCGTCGACGCCGGCGTTGTTCGAGGCGACCGTCAGCTCCTTCGTGCCCGCGTCGCGGAGGGCGGCGATCAGCAGCTCGGGGATGCCGCAGAGGCCGAAGCCGCCGGCCGCGATCGTCATCCCGTCGAACAGCAGCCCGTCGAGCGCGTCGTCGGCGGTGTCGTAGACCTTCTTTCGCATCCGGATCTCCTGCCCCCATGTCGGCAGCGCTTTGAATCCGGGATGGCGGCGGCGATGTCAAGCATCGGCTCCCGGGCCCGTCCGGCGCCGGTCCCGCGGGTCCGGGGCCGCGAAGGGTTGGCAAGCGGGCGGGAGCGCATAGAGTTGGCGACCGGAAGCCGCCGGTGAACGACGGCGAAACGACAGGGAGAGACAGCTTGCTCGGAAAACTGAAATCGCTCGCGCTGGCGGGGGCGGTCGTCGTCACGGGGGCCACCGGCGGCGCGGCGAACGCCCAGCAGTTCATCAACGTCCTGACCGGCGGCACCTCGGGGGTCTACTATCCACTCGGCGTCGCGCTGTCGGAGATCTACGCCGCCGGCATCGACGGCGCGCGGACCCAGGTCCAGGCGACCAAGGCGTCGGTCGAGAACCTCAACCTGCTCGAGCAGGGCAAGGGCGAGATCGCCTTCTCGCTCGGCGACAGCGTCAAGGCCGGGGTCGAGGGCGACGAGGAGGCGGGCTTTCCCGGCAAGCTCGAGAAGCTGCGCGGGCTCGCGGCGATCTACCCGAACTACATCCAGATCGTCGCGACGGCGGATTCGGGGATCAAGACGCTCGAGGATCTCAAGGGCAAGTCGCTCTCGGTCGGCGCGCCCGCCTCGGGCACCGAGCTCAACGCGCGGGCGATCTTCGCGGCGGCGGGCATGAGCTACGACGACATCGGGCGCGTCGAGTACCTGCCCTTCGCCGAATCGGTCGAGCTCATGAAGAACCGCCAGCTCGACGCGACGCTCCAGTCGGCGGGGCTCGGCGTCGCCTCGATCCGCGACCTCGCGACCACGGTGCCGATCAACGTCGTCGCCGTCGACGCGGCGATCGTCGAGAAGATCGGCGCGCCGTTCCTCGCGGCGACCATTCCCGCCGGCACCTACGACGGGCAGGCCGAGGACGTGGCGACGGCGGCGGTCGGCAACTTCCTCGTGACGAGCGAGGACGTGCCCGAGGAGACCGTCTACCAGATGACGAAGCTCCTCTTCGAGAACCTCGACAAGCTCGCCGCCGCCCACGCCGCCGCCAAGGGCATCGACCCCGCACAGGCGCTCGACGGCATGCCGCTGCCGCTCCACCCCGGCGCGGAGCGGTACTACGCCGAGGCGGGGCTCCTGCAGTGAGGCAGGCCCGGCGGGGGGCGGCGGCGCGATGAGCATCGAGGCGGAGGCGCGGGCGGCCGCGCACGCCGACGCCGGCGAGGCCGTCGAGGGCCTGCCGCCGGGCTTCGGCGCGGGGATGGCGGGGCGGATCGCCTTCGCCATCGCCGTCGCCTTCTCGATCTTCCAGATCTACGCCGCCGCCTATGGCGCGCTCCCGAGCCAGATCGTGCGGGCGATGCACGTCGGCTTCCTGCTCCTCCTCGGCTTCGCGCTGATCGCGAACTTCCACGCGCGCACGCCCGCCGGCCGGGCGTGGTTCTGGCTCCTCGGCGCCGCCGGCTTCGGGACCGGCCTCTACCAGTGGGTGTTCTACACCGACCTCATCCGCCGGTCGGGCTTCCTGACGCCCGCCGACCTCGCCGTCGGCACGCTCCTCATCGTCCTCGTCTTCGAGGCGTCGCGGCGGCTGATGGGCAACGCGCTCGCGATCATGTCGGGGATCTTCCTCGCCTACTGCTTCTTCGGCAACCACCTGCCGCCGCCGTTCATCCACCGCGGATACGACTTCGCGCTGATCGTCGAGACCTTCTCCTTCGGCACCGAGGGCATCTACGGGACGCCGATCTACGTTTCGGCCGCCTACATCTTCATCTTCGTCGTCTTCGCCGCCTTCCTCGAGAAGGCGGGGATGATCGCGCTCTTCAACGACGTGGCCCTCGGGCTCTGCGGCGGCTGGCGCGGCGGGCCGGCGCAGGTCTGCGTGATGTCCTCGGCGCTGATGGGCACGATCTCGGGCTCGGGCATCGCCAACGTCGTCGCCTCGGGCCAGTTCACCATCCCGCTGATGAAGAAGTTCGGCTTCCGGTCCGCCTTCGCCGGCGGCGTCGAGGCGACCTCGTCGATGGGCGGGCAGATCATGCCGCCGGTGATGGGCGCGGTCGCCTTCATCATGGCCGAGACGCTCAACGTGCCCTACGCCGAGGTCGTCAAGGCGGCGCTCCTCCCGGCGATCCTCTATTTCGGCGCCTGCTTCTGGATGGTGAACCTCGAGTCGGGCAAGGCCGGCCTCAGGGGCATGCGGAAGTCGGAGCTGCCGAACCCGTGGACGGCGGTGCGCGAGCACTGGCCGCTGGTGCTGCCGCTCGCGGTGCTCGTCTACCTGCTCTTCGCCGGCTACACCCCGATCTTCGCCGGGACGATGGGGCTCGCCCTCGTCATCGTGCTCATCCTCGGGATGCCGCTCGCGGCGCGGATCGGACCCTTCGCCTTCCGTGCGGTGTTCTGGGTGGCGCTCGGCCTCGCGGCGGCGGCGTTCCTGCGCTTCGGGGTCAACGTGCTCGCCCTCGTCATCGGGAGCCTCGTCCTCGCCTGCGCGCTCTTCCGCGGCGGGCGCGAGACCCTGCGCATCTGCGTCGACTCGCTTGCCGAGGGTGCGAAGAACGCCGTTCCCGTCGGCCTCGCCTGCGCGATCGTCGGCATCGTCATCGGCACGCTGACGCTGACCGGCATCGCCTCGACCTTCATCGGCGCGATCATCGCGATCGGCGAGCAGCACCTCTTCCTGTCGCTGTTCCTGACGATGGTCACCTGCCTGATCCTCGGCATGGGCATTCCGACGATCCCGAACTACATCATCACCTCGTCGATCGCCGGCCCCGCGCTCCTCGCCCTCGACGTGCCGCTCCTCGTCAGCCACATGTTCGTCTTCTACTTCGGGATCATGGCCGACCTGACCCCGCCGGTGGCGCTCGCCGCCTTCGCCGCCGCGCCGATGGCGAAGGTCTCGGGGCTGAGGATCGCGCTCCAGGCGACGAAGCTCGCCCTCGCCGGCTACGTCGTGCCGTTCATGGCGGTCTTCACCCCGGCGCTGATGCTCCAGGACGGTGGCGCGATCGCCGCGACCCTCGGCTATCCGGTCGAGGTCGTCTACGTCTTCGTCAAGGCGTGCCTCGGGATCGCGCTCCTGGGGGCGGCGATCGTCGGCTTCCTCGTGGGGCCGATGAACGCGGTCGAGCGGGTCGCGGCGGCGGCGGCGGCGATCCTCCTCGTCCTCGCGCTGCCCCTGACCGACGAGGCGGGCTTCGCCCTCGCGGCGGTGCTGGTCGGCCTGCACTGGTGGCGGGTGCGCCGGTCGGCGCTGGCGTGAGCCTCTGCGTCGCCGGCGCGGCGACGCTGCGCCTCGCCGTCACCGCCTTCACCCTCGCCTGGACCCATTCGGTCGAGCGGGTGCGCTGGGAGGAGGACTGGACGGTCGGCCCCGCCGGCCTCGCGCTCGCCGAGGCGCGGGTGCAGGGCTCGGGCGCCGGCATGGAGCCGCCGCCCGAGGCGCGCCTCGCCGACGGCTGGTGGCGCTGGCACCCCGACCGGCCGCCGGTGCCCGAGGTCGTCCTCGCCGCCTCGGGCGCGACCGGGGGCGGCTGGACGCTCTGCGCCGGGGGCGCGTGCCGCGAGATCGGCGCCGAGGCGGGCGGGCCGGTGCGGCTCTACGCCTGCGACTGACCGCAGACCGGGCACGCCGCGTGGCGCCGGGTGCGGATGCGTCGGGTGTCGGCGTGGAGGGCGTCGTAGAGGAGGAGCGTGTTGCGGAGGCCGGTGCCCGCGCCCGTCACCTGCTTGACCGCCTCGAGGGCGAGAAGCGAGCCCATGACCCCGGCGAGCGCGCCGACGATGCCGGCGCGGGCGCAGGAGGGGACGAGTTCGGGCGCCGGTGGCACGGGGAAGATGCAGGCGTAGCAGGGGCCGCCCCCAGCCGGGTGCCAGAGGCCGATCTGCCCCTCCCACGGGCCCATCGCCGCGGAGAGGAGCGGAACCCCGGCGGCGACGCAGGCGGCGTTGACGAGATGGCGGGTCTCGAAGGTGTCGCTGCCGTCGAGGACGAGGTCGTGGCCGGGCACGAGCGTGGCGGCGCCTTCGGCGTCGAGGCGGAAGGCGCGGCCTTCGACGGCGACGTGCGGGTTCAGCCGGGCGATCGCCGCCGCGGCGCTCGCGACCTTCGGGGCGCCGATGTCGGGCGTGCCGTGGATCATCTGGCGCTGGAGGTTCGAGAGGGCGACGGTGTCGTCGTCGACGATGGTCAGGTGCCCGACCCCCGCCGCCGCGAGATAGAGGAGCGCCGGGCTGCCGAGCCCGCCGGCGCCGACGACGAGGAGCCGCGCCGCGGCGAGGCGCTGCTGGCCGGCGCCGCCGATCTCGTGGAGGACGATGTGGCGGGCGTAGCGCTCGAGCTCCTCGGGGGAGAGGCTCACGGGGTGGTTCCGGTCGAGCCGAAACCGCCGACACCGCGGGCGCTGTCGTCGAGGGCGTCGCGTTCCTCCCAGGCGATCCGGGCGACAGGGGCGAGGACGAGCTGGGCGATCCGCATTCCGTGGGTGACGGTGAACGCGGCGCTCCCGAGGTTGGCGAGGATCACCCCGACCTCGCCGCGGTAGTCGCTGTCGATGGTCCCGGGGCTGTTGAGGAGGGTGATCCCGTGGCGGAGCGCGAGCCCCGAGCGCGGGCGGACCTGGATCTCGTGGCTCGCCGGGATCGCGACGGCGAGGCCGGTCGGGACGAGGGCGCGGGCGCCCGGGGCGAGCACGAGGCCCGCGGCCCGCGCCTCGGGCGCGAGGCAGGCGCAGACGTCCATGCCGGCCGCGCCGCCGGTCGCGTATCCCGGAAGCGGCAGCGCCGGGTCGTGGCCGGGCAGGCGGCGGATGGCGACGGCGACGGTCACGCGAGCGCCGCGGCGATGCGCTCGGCGAGGGCGTCGGCCGTCGCCTGCTTCGACATGCGTGGCCACGGTTCGGCGCCGGCCTCGGTGATGAGGACGACGGCGTTCTCGGTGCCGCCCATGATGCCGGTCGCCGGGCGCACGTCGTTCGCGACGATCCAGTCGGCGCCCTTGCGCACCCGCTTCGCGGTCGCGTTCGCCACGACGTCGTCGGTCTCCGCGGCGAAGCCGACGACGAGCCGCGGCCGCTCCTCGCCGCGGCCGGCGACGGTGCGCAGGATGTCGGGGTTCTCGGCGAGCGCGAAGGCAGGAGGCGCACCGCTCCCGTCCTTCTTCATCTTCGAGCCGCTCGCCGAGGTGACCCGCCAGTCGGCGACGGCGGCGGCGAAGACCGCGGCGTCCGCCGGCAGCGCCGCTTCGACGGCCGCGAGCATCTCGGCGGCGGTCTCGATCTCGACGACGGCGCATCCCGCCGGCCGCGGCGCCTCGGCCGGGCCGGTGACGAAGGTGACGCGGGCGCCGCGGCGGGCGAGGGCCTCGGCGATCGCCGTCCCCTGCCGCCCGGACGAGCGGTTGGCGATGTAGCGCACCGGGTCGATCGGCTCGTGGGTCGGGCCGGAGGTGACGAGGACGTGCCGCCCGGCGAGCGGACCCGCCCCGAGCGCGCCGGCGATCGCGGCGAGGATCTCGGCCGGCTCGGCCATGCGCCCGGGGCCGAACTCGCCGCAGGCCATCGTCCCCTCGTCCGGGCCGACGACGAGGGCGCCGTCGCCGCGGAGCGTCGCGAGGTTGCGTTGCGTCGCCGGGTGGTCCCACATCCGCACGTTCATCGCCGGGGCGACGAGGACGCGCTTGTCGGTGGCGAGGAGGAGCGTGCTCGCGAGGTCGTCGGCCCGGCCGGTGGCGAGCTTGGCCATCAGGTCGGCGGTCGCCGGGGCCACGACGACGAGATCGGCGCTCCGCGAGAGCTCGATGTGGCCGATCTCGGCCTCGGCGGTCAGGTCGAAGAGCGCGCTGTGGACCCGCTCGCCGGCGAGGGTCGAGAGGGTGAGGGGGGTGACGAACTCGGCGCCGGCGGCGGTCAGCACCGGGGTGACCGCGGCGCCCGCCTTGTCGAGGAGGCGGATGAGCTCCGGTATCTTGAAGGCGGCGATCCCGCCGCCGATGATGAGGAGTATACGCCTGCCGTTCAGCATCCCGCCCACCGAGCCCGTGCGCATTCCGAGGCGCCCGGGCAATCTAGGGGGGCGGCCCGGGCGAGACAAGCGAACGCCGAGATGCTTGACATGCGCCGAAAGCTCGCCACCTTGTCTTCTATGGAACACCAGAACGCCACTCGCGGCTCCATCCGGAAGCCTCTCGTCACGGGCAGGTAGCCCGGGCCGGCGTGTCCGACGCTCCGGTACCGGGGCGCCGGCGAGTTCCAGAAACCCACTGAATTCCAGAAAAGCATCACCAAAACCGGCCGGGCGATTTGCGCCCTCAGTGCCGGACGAATGGAGGAACCCTCTCATGTCGAAGATTCTGCCCGAGATCGTCATACGGGCCAAGGACGAGGACCGCCTCGCCGAGCTGGCGAACAGCCTGCTCGACAGCCGGCCCGAACTCGGCGACGCGCTGCTCGCGGAACTGGCGCGCGCCCGCCTCGCGACCGACGACGCGATCACCAACACCGTCCAGATGGGCTCGACGGTCACCTACGAGGCCGACGGGCGCTCGCGTCAGGTCACGCTCGTCTATCCGGCGAACGCCAACATCGACGCCGGCTGCATCTCGGTCGCGACCCCGATCGGCACGGCGCTCCTCGGCCTCTCCGAGGGCCAGTCGATCGAGTGGACCGCCCGCGACGGACGGCGCCAGCAGCTGACGATCGTGTCGGTGTCGCCGGCCGCCGCCGCGACCGCGGCCTGACGACGGCGGCGCGAGACGGGACCGTCAGGCGCGGCCGGCCTCGGCGACCTCGTCCAGCACGTCGCCGACGGGCCGGCGCTCGCGGAGGATCGCCGCGTCCTGGCGTTCGGCGACGATGACGAAGCTGCCGCGCCCTTCGAGCGCGGCGCCCTGGTCCTCCGGGACGACCCGGTGCGGCTGCCAGACGACGCTGACGATCCGCGCGCCGGCCTCGGCCAGTGCGTCGAGCCGCTCCTGGAGGGCGGTCAGGTCGTCGGGGCAGGATTCCACGGTATGACGCATTCGTTCGCTCCACTCGGTTTCCCTGCCTCAACGCGGTGGGGCGGCCGCTGGTTGCGGCCGTGGGAGTGCCGCGACCGCCTTCCGCTTGCGCCGGGCGACGGCTCGCGTATCTAGGGGCCATGTCGAAGCCCGTCGAAAACCCCGCCGATCCGTTCAAGAAGGCGCTCGCCGAGGCGACGCGCGCGATGGCGGGCGAGCCGGAGCTCTCCATCGCCTACTCGGTCGACCCGCCGGGTTGCGCCGCCGGCAACATGCGCCTGCCCCAGGTGACCCGGCGGATGACCCGCGACGAGGTCATGCTCGCGCGCGGCACCGCCGACGCCTACGCGCTGCGCCTGCGCTATCACGACGACGCCCTGCACCGCCGCTACGCTCCCGAGGGCGAGATGGCGACCGCGCTCTTCGAGGCGATGGAGACGGCGCGCTGCGAGGCGATGGGCGCCCGCGCCATGCCGGGCACGGCCGGCAACATCGACGCGCGGATCGCCGACGAGGCCCGGCGGATGGGCTATGCCGAGATCACCGACGCCGGCCGCGCGCCGCTCGCGCAGGCGGCGGGCTATCTCGTCCGCCATCTGGCGACCGGCCGCGCCCTGCCGGTCGGCGCCGGGAACGTGATGAACCTCTGGCGCGGCTTTCTCGAGAGCCAGGCCGGCGGCACCCTCGCCGGGCTCGAGGACGTGCTCGACGACCAGCAGGCCTTCGCCCGCTTCGCCCGGCGGGTCATCGAGGACCTCGGCTACGGCGAGGAGCTCGGCGACGACCCGGACGCCGGCGACGACACCGAGGAGGACGACAGCGACGAGGAGGCGGCGCCCCAGCCGCAGGAGGACGCCGGCGACGCCGAGGACCAGTCCGAGCAGGAGAGCGAGCAGGACGAGGACGCCTCGGACCAGCGCACCGATGCGCAGGACATGCAGGCGGCGATGGACGTCGCCGACGAGGACGCCCTCGCCGAGGAGCTCGACGTCGAGGAGAGCGAGGCGCCCGAGCGCCGTCCGCCGCCGCCGCACTCGGAGGCCGACCCGGGCTACAAGGTCTGGTCGACCCGCTTCGACGAGGAGATCTCGGCCGAGGACCTTGCCGACCCGATCGAGCTCGAGCGGCTGCGCGCCTACCTCGACCAGCAGCTCGAGCCGCTGAAGGGGGCGGTCGCCCGCCTCGCCAACCGCCTCCAGCGGCGGTTGCAGGCCCAGCAGAACCGCGCGTGGGACTTCGACCTCGAGGAGGGCACCCTCGACGCCGGCCGGCTGGCGCGCGTCGTCGCCAACCCGATGACGCCGCTCTCCTTCAAGATGGAGCGTGACACCGACTTCCGCGACACCGTCGTCACCCTCCTCCTCGACAACTCCGGCTCGATGCGCGGCCGGCCGATCTCGATCGCGGCGATCTCGGCGGACGTGCTGGCGCGGACGCTCGAGCGCTGCCAGGTCAAGGTCGAGATCCTCGGCTTCACCACCCGGGCGTGGAAGGGCGGGCAGAGCCGCGAGACCTGGCTCGCCGACCACCGCCCGGCGCTGCCCGGACGGCTGAACGACCTCCGCCACATCGTCTACAAGGGCGCCGACGCGCCGTGGCGGCGGGCGCGGCCGAACCTCGGGCTGATGATGAAGGAGGGTCTCCTCAAGGAGAACATCGACGGCGAGGCGCTCGAGTGGGCGCACCGCCGGCTGATCTCCCGGCCGGAGGCGCGCCGGATCATGATGGTGATCTCCGACGGGGCGCCGGTCGACGACTCGACGCTGTCGGTCAATCCCGCCAACTACCTCGAGAAGCACCTCCGCGACGTCATCGCGATGATCGAGCGGCGGCGGCTCGTCGAGCTCATCGCCATCGGCATCGGCCACGACGTGACGCGCTACTACTCGCGCGCGGTGACGATCACCGACGTCGAGCAGCTCGCCGGCGCGATGACCGAGCAGCTCGCGGCGCTCTTCGACAACGACCCGGTGCGGGTCGCGCGCTCCGCCCGCGAACGCGCCCGGGCCTGACTGCGGGCGCGACTGCGGACCTCCGCATGCGGGCCGCGACGAACGGCGACCGCGGGGCGTCCTGCTCCGCGGGACCGGAGGACAGGGCGCCCCGGCGCGCAGCGAGGGACACGCGATGAAGATCTTCACCTGCCAGAACTGCGGGCAGCTCCTCCATTTCGAGAATACCGTCTGCATCCAGTGCGGGCGCCCGCTCGGCTTCCTGCCGGCGTCGCTCGAGCTCTCGGCCCTCGACGTCGGCGAAGTTGCGGGCGACGGCACCGTCACGGCGATGGCCGACGGCAGTGCCTGGCGGGCGTGCGCCAACGCGGACCAGGCGCTCTGCAACTGGATGGTGCCGGCCGACAGCGCCGAGGCGTTCTGCCCGGCCTGTGCGCTCAACCGGACGATCCCCGACCTCGGCATCGTCGGCAACCTCGAACGCTGGCAGGAGCTCGAGGCGGCGAAGCGGCGGCTGGTCTACGCGCTCTATCGTTTCGACCTGCCGCTCACCGGCAGAGACGACGACGCCGAGCACGGGCTCGCCTTCGACTTCCTCGCCGACGCCGCCAAGCCGGTGATGACCGGCCACGCCGACGGTCTCGTCACCATCAACGTCGCCGAGGCCGACTCGGCCGAGCGCGAGCGGCGGCGGGTCGAGCTCGGCGAGCCCTACCGGACCCTTCTCGGCCACCTCCGCCACGAGGTCGGCCACTACTACTGGGACGTCCTCGTCCGCGACGGCGGCAAGCTCGACGCCGCCCGTGCCGTGTTCGGCGACGAGAGCGAGGACTACCGGGAGGCGCTCCAGCGCCACTACGAGACCGGCGCCCCGGCGGGATGGCAGGAGAACTACGTGAGCGCCTACGCGACCATGCACCCCTGGGAGGACTTCGCCGAGACGTGGACGCACTATCTCCACATGGTCGACACCCTCGACACCGCCGCGGCGTTCGGCCTCGCGGTCGAGCCCGAGACCGACGATCCGTCGCTCTCGACCGAGATCGCCTTCGATCCCTACCGCGGCCGCGACTTCGACCGGCTGGTCAGGGCGTGGCTGCCGCTGACGGTCGCGGTCAACAGCCTCAACCGCAGCATGGGCCAGCGCGACCTCTATCCCTTCGCGCTGACCCCGGTGACGATCGAGAAGCTCCGCTTCATCCACGGCCTCGTCCACGCCGGCCGCGGAGGCCGGGTCGGCGAGGTCCCTGCAGAAGGGCCGTTCTGACGGCCTGGAGATCATGCCGACGCACGATCTGCGCACGCGTGCGCAAGGGATCAAGCATTTGATATATCTTGATTACCCTTTCCGCGTTAACCGCCTGGTCATAACCGTTAACCTGCGAAATCGCAGGGCGGCGGAGTTTCCCGAACCGGCGGCCGGTGATGCCGACTCCGAGGAGGAACGGCTGGGAGAGATCGCCGGCG
>CAZEGY010000090.1:0-10702 GCA_964511815.1 uncultured Rhodovulum sp. | reverse complement strand
TCGGCCTCTCCAAGGAGCGCATCCGCCAGCTCGAGGCCCAGGCGCTCGGCAAGCTCCGCAAGCGGCTCGAGGGCATGACCGGCGTCGCGGCCGAGATGCTCGCCACCGCCTGATCGGGGCCGATCCGGGGGGCGCGCGGTGGGGCGCGGTGGGCGAATGCCGGTGACCGGGGGCGAGGGTCATGCCATAGTGCCGCCCGGTTGTCCGGGGGAGAGAATGCGGAACGGTCTTGGCCTCCTCGCCCTCGCGGGCGTCTTCGGTGCGGCGGCGGCGACGTTCGCCGCCGAGCCCGCGGCCGATGCGGGCGAGATCGTCGCGGCGGCGCGGTCGGCCGACATCGTCATCCTCGGCGAGATCCACGACAACCCGACTCACCACGCCACCCAGGCCGAGGTGGTCGCGGCGCTCCAGCCCGCGGCGCTGGTCTTCGAGATGATCCCGCAGGCGCTCGAGGCCGAGGTCAACACCCTCCGCAAGGACGGGGCCGGGCGGGAGGCGCTCGCCGCGGCGCTCGACTGGTCGGCCTCGGGCTGGCCCGACTTCGCCTACTACGCCGCGATCCTCGAGGCCGCTCCCGAGGCGCGGGTCTTCGGCGCCGGCCAGCCCAAGGAGGACGTGCAGCGGGCGCTGGAGGCGGGCGCGGCCGTGGCGTTCGGTGCCGATGCCGTCACCTACGGCCTCGACCAGCCGCTCGCGCCCGACGACCTCGCCGCGCGCGAGGCGGACATGCAGGCGGCGCACTGCGACAAGCTGCCGCCCGAGATGCTGCCGGGCATGGTCGAGGCGCAGCGCTTCCGCGACGCCGGCCTCGCCGACGCCGCGCTCTGGGCACGGACGATGACCGGCGACGGCCAGGTGGTCATCATCGCGGGGAGCGGACATGCCGACCGGGTGCGCGGGGTCCCCGCCGCCCTCGACGTCGCCGACCCGGAGCTCTCGGTGCTCTCGGTCGGCCAGTTCGAGGCGGCGCCGGACGACGCGGCCGCCGGCTACGACCTCGTGCTCCTCGCCCCGGCGCCCGCGCGCGAGGACCCCTGCGCCGCCTTCGACCGCCCGCAGGACTGATCGCTCAGCTTCCGACCTTCGGGCCCGGGCAGACGAGCGGGCGCTCGTCGGCGTGGCTGAAGTCGAGCGCGAAGCCGCTCTCCACGCTCTCGGCGGTGAACGAGCCCGGCCCGCCGCGGAAGTGCCAGCACTGGGGGGCGCCCGCGTCGTAGGCGAAGCAGATCAGCCGGCCCTCGCCCCACCAGCGGCCCTCCTCGCAGGTGCCGTCCTCGAATCGCCACAGGCTGCGGCGGCCGGGAAAGTACTGCTCGGCGCCGAAAGGACGCCCGTCGCGGGTGAAGTAGAGGGTGCGGCCCTCGGCGAGGCCCTCGAAGGCCTCGGCGGTCATCTCCCCGGCCGCCGACGGGGCGGCGGCGAGCAGGAGACCCGCCACAACGAAAAACCGCGCCAGCGGCGCGGTTCCGTGGTCGCGAAGGACCGAAGGGCTCAGCCCTGGCGCGCCTTGAAGCGGCGCTGGGTCTTGTTGATGACGTAGACCCGTCCCTTGCGGCGCACGATCTGGCAATCGCGGTGGCGCGCCTTCAGGGAGCGAAGCGAATTCACGACCTTCATGGCCTCTCTCCTCTCTTGGGCGCGCGGCCCCTTGCGGAGGGGGCCTGCGCCTCGGTTTCAGACGATCCCTTGCGGGATGCGGATATATGGTGGGCGTAACAGGGATTGAACCTGTGACCCCTTCGATGTCAACGAAGTGCTCTCCCGCTGAGCTATACGCCCGGGATCGGGTGCGCGAAGGCCCCCGCTCCGTCGGCAGGGCTATAGACCGGCGCGCGGCGGGGTTCAAGGGATTTTGCCTCGCGGGCGCACCGGCGTATAACAGGCCCCGGTGCCGGTAGCCGCAGGAGTGTCGATTGACGAAGCAGGTCTTCACGCTGAGGATGCCGGAAGGGGGCCTCGGCTCGTGTGCGGTGTTCAGTTCCCCCCACAGCGGCTCGGACTACGGTCCCGAGTTCCTCGCATCCTCGGCGCTGACGCCGCTCCAGCTCCGCTCCTCGGAGGACGCCTTCGTCGACGAGCTCTACGCCGCGGTGCCCGCCGCCGGGGCGCCGCTTCTCGCCGCCCGGGTGCCGCGGGCGTGCCTCGATCTCAACCGCGCCCCCGACGACCTCGATCCGGCGCTGATCGCCGGTGCCTCGCGACGCTTCCTCAACGCCCGCGTCGCCGCCGGGCTCGGGGTGATTCCCCGCGTCGTCGGCGAGGGGCGGCCGATCATGGTCGGCAAGCTCTCCCTCGCCGAGGCCGAGCGGCGGATCGCGACCTGCTGGCACCCCTACCACGACCGCCTGCGGGCGCTGCTCGGCGCCGCCCGGGCGGCCTACGGGGCGGCGATCCTCTTCGACTGCCACTCGATGCCCCACGACGCGCTCAACGCCGCGCCGCTCGTCCGCGGGCGCCGGCCGGACGTGGTGCTCGGCGACCGCTTCGGCGTCGCCTGCGACCGTTCGGTGATCGACGCCAGCGCCGAGGCGTTCACCGCCGAGGGCTTCACCGTGGCGCGCAACGCGCCGTTCGCCGGCGGCTACATCACCCAGACCTACGGGCGGCCGCAGAGCGGCATCCACGCCCTCCAGATCGAGATCGACCGGACGCTCTACATGGACGAGATCCGCGTCGAGCGCCGCGCCGACTTCGCCGAGACCGCCGCCCGCCTCGGGCGTGTCGCCACCGCCCTCGCCGCGCTCGGGCCGCGCGCGATCCCGATGGCGGCGGAGTAGGCCGGCCGGCGGCCCCCTGGAGGCCTCCCGGAAAAAAAGAGGCCGTGCACGAGGCACGGCCCAAGTTTAGGGAGGAAACGCCCGTAGGGCGTGTATGATGCAACGCATCACGAGAACGAATTTATGCCGCGGCGCAGCAAGGTCAACCGGCAATGCGCGCTTTTTCGTTCGCGTCCCACTTTTTTCCGATGCGTGCTCAAAAATGCGCCGATCCGCGCATCGCGTGCGCGCGTCCTAGCGCAATGATCGTCCCAGAACGATCGCGTCGTGGCCAAAACGGGCGCGGATGCGGTCCGCCGCGGCCTCCGCGACCAGTCTCCTCCCCTCCGCCGGGTCGAGGAGGTCGCCGGCGGATTCGGCACCGTCCGCCGCCGCGAGGCCGGTGAGGCCCACCCCGATCAACCGGAACGGGCCGGCGTTCATGTCGCGCTGCAACATGGGGAGTGCGGTGCGGTAGACGCGGTCGGCCATCCGGGTCGGGGCGGCGAGGGTGTGGCGGCGGGAGAGGAGGGCGTGGTCGGCGCGCTTGAGCTTCAGCGTCACCACCGACCCGGCGAGCCCCCGCGCCTTGGCGCGCGCCGAGACCTGCTCGGCGAGCGACCAGAGGTGCCAGCCGAGCAGGTCGGCGTCTGCGGTGTCCTCGGCGAAGGTCGTCTCGTGGGAGATCGACTTCAGCGGGTGGTCGGGGGTGACGCGGCGCGGGTCGTCGCCGTGGGCGAGGCGCCAGAGCCGGTCGCCGAGCGAGCCGAATCGCCGGATCAGCGCCTTGCGGTCGCGGGCGCGGAGGTCGGCGACGGTGCGGATGCCCTCGCCCTCGAGCGCGCGGACCGCGGCCCGGCCCACCCCCCAGATCACCGACACCGGCTGCGGGGCGAGGAAGGCGTCGGTCTCGGCGCGGCCGACGACGCTGAAGCCGCGGGGCTTGTCGAGGTCGGAGGCGATCTTCGCCAGGAACTTGTTGTGGGAGAGCCCGACCGAGGCGGTGACGCCGAGCTCGGCCTCGATGCGCTTCTGGAGCCGCGCGAGGAGGACGGCGGGCGGGGCGCGGTGGAGCCGCTCGGTGCCCGAGAGGTCGAGGAAGGCCTCGTCGAGCGACAGCGGCTCGACGAGCGGGGTGAGCTCGAGCATCATCGCCCGGATGGCGCGGCTCACCTCGGCGTAGCGCGCCATCCGCGGGGGAATCACCGCGGCGTCGGGGCAGAGCTTCAGCGCCTGGAACATCGGCATCGCCGAGCGCACCCCGCGGATGCGGGCGATGTAGCAGGCGGTGGAGACGACGCCGCGACGCCCGCCGCCGACGATCACCGGCCGGTCGTGCAGCGCGGGGTCGTCGCGCTTCTCGACCGAGGCGTAGAAGGCGTCGCAGTCGAGGTGGGCGACGGCGAGGCGGGCGAGCTCGGGATGGCGCGCGACCCGCGGGCTCCGGCAGGCCGGGCAGCGGCCGCCGCCGGCGAACACGCTCAGGCAGTCGCGGCAGAGGCTCGGGGCAGGGGGGGCGGACGGGGGCGGCATCGCCGGGACGATAGCAGACGCGCGGCGGCGCCGGACAGAAAAAGGCCCCGGCGGAGGACCGCCGGGGCAGGACTGGTTACTCTATCGTCGAAGCGGGGCCCGCCAGGGAGGAGCAGCGACCGCGTTCGACGCACGCGGTAAGATTCAGAGGCTGAAGGTCTTCAGCGCGTCGGTCGCCGCGTTGACGCGGGCGCCGAGGGGGGCGGTGATGTCCTTCGCGGCGGCGACGTAGATCTCGTTCATCTTGGTCGCCTGCGAGACGAAGCCCTCGAACGCCGACTGGGCGTAGGCGGTCTGCTTCTCGAAGAGCTCGGTCACGGTCTTCGCGGCGGCGAAGTCCTGGGCGGCGGCGACGCCGTCCTCGAAGGCCTTCTTCGAGTAGGTGCTGATCTCGGTGCCGATGCCCTCGGCGGCCTTGGCGGCGATCTCGGACGACTTCACGATGGCGTCGACGTTCTCCTGGCCGAAGGTCGTGAGACCCTCGAAGCCCTTCGAGAGCTTCTCGAACTGCTCGGTGACGGTCTTCTGCGTGTCGGCGACGAAGGTTTCGACCTTCGCGGTGGCATCCTGCATGACGTTGGTGACGTCGAGGGCGGTCTTGTCGGCGGCCTTGGCGGCAACGCGGGTGGACATTTCTCTCTCCGGTTCGGTAGTTGTGGTACGCCAAGGATATAGGGGTTATGCTGCACTGCGTCAAGGCCGTGTGCTGCACTGCGTCAAAAATCACCGTTGCCGATTCAACGCAGTCGCGGCAACCCCTGAAACAAAAGGGTTTTCGGGTCGGAGTCCGCGTGGTAGGTTAAGCCAAAATAAAGCATTCGCCTCGTAGCGTCTGCTGGATTCCGAGGTTGGCGCGGGCAGCGCCGGAGGGCAGTACATGATCCGAACCGTGTCGCGCGGGGCGATTCTCGCCGTATGCCTTGTGGTCTATGCGAGCATCGCGCAGGCCGCCCAGTACGCCGCCCTCGTCATGGACGCCCGCACCGGCAAGGTCATCCACGCCGTCAACGCCGACACCCGGGTTCATCCCGCCTCGCTCACCAAGATGATGACGCTCTACATCGTCTTCGACGAGATCCGCCGCGGACGCCTGTCCCTCGACCAGAAGATCACCGTCTCCGCCCACGCCGCGGCCGAGCCCCCGTCGCGACTCGGCCTGCGCGCCGGCCAGAAGATCGAGCTGCGCTACCTGATCCGCGCGGCGGCGATCAAGTCGGCGAACGACGCGGCGACGGCGATGGGCGAGGCGGTCGCCGGCTCCGAGGAGGCCTTCGCGGCGAGGATGAACGCCTACGCCAAGGCGATGGGCATGACCAACACCACCTTCAGGAACGCCAACGGCCTCACCCGCGACGGCCACCTGTCGACCGCCCGCGACATGGCGATCCTCGGCCGGCGGCTGGTCTACGATTTCCCGCAGTACTACAACATCTTCAGCCGGACCTCGACCTCGGCCGGCATCGCCACCGTGCGCAACACCAACCGCCGGCTGCTCGAGGACTATCCCGGCGCCGACGGCATCAAGACCGGCTACACCCGCGCCGCGGGCTTCAACCTCGTGTCCTCGGCCCACCGCGGCAACAAGCGGGTGATCGTCGCGCTCCTCGGCGGCAAGTCCACCGCCTCGCGCAACGCCGAGGTCGCGCGGCTGATGGACCTCGGCTTCTCCGGGATGCCGAAGGTCGCCCGCCTCGACCCGCCGCCGCCGCTGCGCACCACCGTCGCGACGGCCGGGCCGGCGGCCGCGCCGAAGGCGGCCGCCGCGTCCGCCGCCGCGTCCGTGGCCGCGTCCACCGCCGCGGTCGGCACCCGGACAACCACCCGGGCCGCCACCGGGGTCGCCCTCGGGTCGAGCGACCGGCCGCTGCCGCGGGTGGGCGCGGACGGCGCGATCGCGCGCAACAGCGAGAGCATCGCCACGGCGATCGCCGAGGTGAACGCCGAGCTCGCCGCGAGCCAGGCCGCGCGCAACGCCCCCGGCGACCTCGACCGCGACCGGCCGATGCCGCGCCCGCTCGCCGGCACCCCGCCGGCGACCGCCGTCGCCGCGGTCGCCGGGTCGGCCTCGACCTTCGCGGTCGCCCCCGCCCGCCCGCGCACCGACCCCGAACGCCCGGATCCCGAGACCGTCGCGCCGGTGTCGGTGGCGAACAGCGGCTCGGCGACCACCGGCGGCAACGAGTGGGGCGTCCAGCTCGGCGCCTTCCGCGCCAAGGGCGACGCCGAGCGCCAGCTCCTCACCACCGCCCTGATGGACGTGCCCGAGCTCAGCGGCGGCCTCCGCCGCGTCGAGGCCGCGAAGATCCAGGGCGTCACCGTCTTCCGCGCCCAGTTCGTCGGCCTGAGCCAGTCCGCCGCCCTCGGCGCCTGCGAGGCCCTCGCGCGCCTGCGCGCCGACTGCCTGCCCCTCGCTCCGGGGATCTGATCCCCGCGGGGCGTCGCCGGCCGAAGACGCAGCAAGGTTAACTGGTTAACGCCGCGCGCCCCCATCTCGACTCGTGGCAGCGCCCGACCGAATCGGCAAGCCCCGTCGCGATCGCGAGGTTAACGGCCGCGCCCCCCACCCGCCGCCGCAAGCGCCGCTCCCGCTCCGATTCGTGCGGGCGATCGGGCGCCGGGCGTCCGCCGACCCCCGCCCCTTCGCCGAACTCGCCTTCCCGGATCCCAAGGGCCGCCGCGCCTCACGCCGCCCCGGCGAGAATCCGCGCCGCCGCCGCGACGAGCGCGGCGTTGCTCGCCGCGAGCGCGCCCTCGGGCATCTCGCGGCCGTCCTCGAACCCGACCCGCGTCGCGAGGCCGCGCCGCGCCGCCATCCGCACCAGCGGCCAGACGCTCGCCCCCGCGCCGTGGACGAGGATCGGCGGCGTCGTCGCGGCGCGCTCGAGGATGCCGACGATCGCCTCGGCCTCGGCCACCGCCGTCGCCGGCTCCTCGGCGGTGATCTCGACGAGGACGCGCATGCTGTAGCGCGGCATCCGCGACTCGACGAAGCGCCGCGCCGCCGCGGTCGTCGCGATCCCCGCCTCGACCCCGATCCCGCGCGCCTGCATCAGCGCGACGATCGCCTCGGCCTCGGGCTCGTGGACGTTGACCGAGACGAAGTCGGGGAGCGCCGTCCACCCCCGCATCGGCGCGAGCCGGGCGTTGCCACCCGGGGCGATCCACGCCCCGGTCGAGATCCCGACCGGCATCCCCGGCACCGCGGCGCGGATCGCCCGCAGCGCCGCCGCGACGTCGGCGGCGGCGAGGGTCTCGCGGCCCCGGGCGTCGCGCGGATGGACGTGGAGCGAGTCGGCCCCGACCCGGCGGCAGGCGGCGGCGTCGCGGGCGAGCGCCTCCGGCGTCAGCGGCACCCCGGGGTGGTCGCGTGGCGTCAGCGCGCCGTTGAGGCAGGCCTGCAGCCGCATCAGGCGGCCGCGGCCACCGCGGGCAGGTCGAGGGCGCGGACGAGGTCCCGCACTTCCTGGCGGGCGGCGATGTTCGACATCGTCATCGCCTGCGGGTCGGTCTCGCGGAGATCGAGCAGCGTCAGTCCCGAGAGGAAGAGCTCGCGGAAGACGACGCGCTCGGAGAAGCCCGGCACCAGGCGGAAGCCGATGCGGCGGGCGAGCTCCTCGAGCGCCGCCGCCACCCGGCGCTTGTTGCGGGCGTCGATCGTCGTCATCCGGTTCCTGAGCACCACCCAGTCCATCGGCCGCCGCCCGGTGGCGCAGCGCGCCTGGCGGGCCTTCCACACCATCTCGGAGTAGACCGACGGCCCCTTGATCCGGCCGTTCGCCGGGTCGAGGCGGGCGAGCATGTCGAAGTCGACGAGGCTGTCGTTCATCGGGGTGATGAGGGTGTCGGCGCTGGCGTGGGCGAGGCGCGAGTAGGTCGAGTACGACCCCGGGCAGTCGACGACGACGTAGTCGCAGCCGGCGAGCTCGGCGAGGGCGGCGTCCCAGCGCGCCAGCTCCTCGGCCTCGGCCTCGGCGCGGCTGTCGCGACCGCTCGGCTCGAGGACGATGCGCCGCGGCATCGCCAGGGTGACGCCGTGGCGGCCCATGTAGCTCTCGCGGTTGTCGAGGTAGCGGAACAGGCTCTTCTGGCGGAGATCGAGGTCGAGGGCGCCGACCGCGTGGCCGGCGCGGACCAGCGCGGTGATGAGGTGCATGGCGGTCGTCGACTTGCCCGAGCCGCCCTTCTCGTTGCCCATAACGATCAGTCGCGCCATCCGCGGGCCACCTCCGAACCAAATGAGGCGCCCGGCGCCGGGCGCTGCCCAAGATTTAGACGATCGCGACGATTCCCGGAAGCCGGTTTTCGCCATCGGGCCATGCCCTCGGGCCTCGCCCTCAGGCCACGGGCGCCGGCCGGCGCCGCCGCTCGTCGAGGAGGACGACGGCGAGCCCGCTCGCGGCGACGAGGGCGATGCCGGCGAGCGCGAGCCGGTTCGGCAGGTGGCCGAAGACGACGACGCCCGAGACCACCGCCCAGAGGGTGAAGGTGTAGTAGAACGGCGCGACGGCATGGGTGGCGCCGACGCGGTAGGCGGTGAAGATGAAGAAGTGCCCGCCCATCAGGAAGAGCCCCGAGGCGCAGAGGAGCGCGAGGTGCCGCGGATCCGGCGCCACCCAGGTCTCGGTCGCGAGGTGCATCGCCGCCGCGCCGGCGAGCACGACGACCGCGGCGGAGAAGGCGACGATCAGCCCCGGCACCTCGGCGCGGACCCCGCGGCCGACGAGATCGCGGCCGGCGCAGAAGACGGCGTTGCCGAGGGCGAGGAGCGCGTAGACCGAGATCCCGGCGCCGGTCGGCTGCGCCACCATCAGCGCCCCGAGGAAGCCCGCGGCGATCAGGGCGGCGCGCAGCGCGCCGATGCGCTCGCGGAGCAGGAACGCCGCGCCGAGGATGACGAGGAGCGGGGTGATCTGCCCGAGGGCGGTGGCGTCGGCGATCGGCATGTTGGCGAGCGCGACGACGTAGCAGAGGATCGCCGCGGTCTCGCAGAGGTTGCGCGCGAGCACGCGGCCGTCGGCGATCATCGCGAGCTTGCCGCCGTAGCCGAGCGCGAGAAGGAGCGGCAGGCCCCAGAGCGTCGCCCAGATGCCGCGGATCGTCAGGGTCTCGTAGGGCGGCATCGCCTCGGTCGCGAGCTTCATCAGGGTGTCGTTCACCACGTAGCAGCCGGTGGCGACGGTCATGAACAGCGGCCCGCGCAGGCGGTGCCCGGGGGGCGTGCTCAAGATCGCGGACCGGGCTCGCCGGCGTCGGCCGGCGGGGGAGGGGGCACGTCGCCCGTCCCCGGCGCCGCGTCCGGGGCCGCGGACTCGGACGCCCCGGACGGGTCGAGCCCGTCGTTCCATTGGTGGTTGCGCAGCGGCGTGCGCCGCGGCCGCTCGCCGAGGAGCGCGGCCCTGAGCGAGCGCCCGGCGGAGACGAGCCCGAAGAGCGCCGCCCCGATCCAGACGAGGAGCACGATCGCCGCGGCCGGTTCGCCCGAGAGCGCGGCCGCGCCCATCGTCCACGCCGCGACGAGGATCGCCGCGAGCCAGAAGGTCATCCACAGGATCAGGAAGGCCGAGCCCGCCTTCTCGGGACGGCCGCGGCGGGCCATGGCGCGTCTCCCGGGGCCTACTGGTTGTGCTGGCGGTAGAAGAGCCGGCGCACCGAGCCGGTCTTCGAGCGCATGAGGATGGTCTCGGTCTCCATCCACGCCCCGTCGCGGCGGGCGCCGTGGACGAGGGAGCCGTCGGTGACCCCGGTCGCCGCGAAGATCACGTCCTGGGTCACCATCTCGTCGCGGTCGTAGATGCGGTCGAGGTCGGTGATCCCGGCCTTGCGGGCGCGGCCCTTCTCGTCGTCGTTGCGGAACAGGAGCTTGCCCCAGATCTGGCCGCCCATGCACTTCAGCGCCGAGGCCGCGAGCACGCCCTCGGGGGCGCCGCCCGAGCCCATGTAGATGTCGATGCCGGTCTTCGCGGTCTCGGCGCAGTGCATGACCCCGGCGACGTCGCCGTCGGTGATCAGCCGGATGCGGGCGCCGCTCTCGCGGATCTCGGCGATCAGCGTCTCGTGGCGCGGCCGCTCCAGCACGCAGCACATGATGCCGCGGGCGTCGGTGCCCTTGGCCTTGGCGATCGCCTGGATGCGCTCGGTCGGGGTCATGTCGAGGCTGACGATGTCCTTGGCGTAGCCCGGGCCGATCGCGAGCTTCTCCATGTAGACGTCGGGGGCGTGCAGCATCGAGCCGCGCGGCCCCATCGCGATCACCGCGAGCGAGTTCGGCATGTCCTTGGCGCAGAGCGTCGTGCCCTCGAGCGGGTCGAGGGCGATGTCGACGCCCGGGCCGTTGCCGGTGCCGACCTCCTCGCCGATGTAGAGCATCGGCGCCTCGTCGCGCTCGCCCTCGCCGATGACGACGGTGCCCTTGA
>CAZEGY010000089.1:0-10787 GCA_964511815.1 uncultured Rhodovulum sp. | reverse complement strand
CGCGCCCGGAGGCCGGTGCCGTCGCGCGCGCGTGACGGCACTTAAGTAACTGATATTGATGGATTACGTCCGCGGCGTTAACCATCGGGAAACCACGATTTCGGCGCACGTTCGCGCCGACCTCGACTCTTGCCGGGCGGCGGCGCGTCGAACCTCCGGCGAACGGCCCAGGGCCTAGGCCGATCGCCGCGACCGGACCGCGAGGTAGGCGAGGCCGGCGGCGAGGGCGAACCAGGTCAGCGCGTAGCTGAGGTGGGTGTTGCGGAAGCGGACCACCGTCAGGCCGCCGACCGGCAGGCCGCCGGGGTTCGGCGTCGCGTCGGCGTCGATGAAGTAGGGCGCGACCGCCCCCCCGACGCCGGCGGCGGCGGCGATCGCCGCCACGTCGCGCGAATACCACCGCCCGGCGTCGGGGTCGTTCGTCCGGAGAAAGCCGCCACCGGGCTCGCTGAGGCGGAGGAGGCCGCTCACCGTCACCGTGCCCGGCACCTGCCCCTCCTCGCGCGTCGCCGGGTCGCGGCGGTCCTGGGGCACGAAGCCGCGGTTGACGAGGACGGTGAAGCCGGCGCCCGCGAGCGGCGTCATCACCCAGTATCCCGAGCCGAGGTCGGTGACGGCGAGGCTGCGCACCTCGCGGTCGTGGAGGAAGCGCCCGGTGACGGTGACGCGGGCGTACTCGTCGGCGTCGCGGGTCAGGCCGTCCCAGGCGCCGGGTCCGGGGGCGGCGACCGGCGCGGCGGCGAGGCGGGCGTCGACGCGCTCGACAAGGTCGAGCTTCCAGAACAGCCGCTGGACCTGCCAGACCCCGAGCCCGAGGAAGAGCACGATCGCCGCGAGGACCGCGGCGACGGCGACGCCCCGCCGCGTCACCGCGACGGGGGCGTCTCGGCCTGCATCTCGTGCTCGGCCGCCGGGGTCATCATGTTCCGGTTGAGGTGGAACACGATCCAGAGCGAGCCCGCGAGGGTGATGACGACGAGGACGATGGTGAAGATCGTCGAGAGCAGCAGCCAGCCGTCCTCGGCCTTGGGCGTCATGTGCAGGAAGAAGACCATGTGCACGAGGATCTGCGCGAAGGCGCAGGCGAGCACGATCGCGGCGGTGTAGCCCGGGCTCTCGATCGGGCGGGCCATCACCACGAAGAACGGGATGACCGTCAGGATCACCGCCAGCACGAAGCCGGTCATGTAGTCGCGGAAGCTGCCGTGCGGGACGCCGGTGTCGTGGCCGTGGGCGTCGCGGGCGTGGCCGTGGCCGTGGCCGTGAGCGTCGGGGGCGTGGGCGTCGTGGGCGCTCATCGCAGCACTCCCAGCAGGTAGACGAAGGTGAACACCCCGATCCACACGAGATCGAGGAAGTGCCAGAACAGCGACAGGCAGGTGAGCCGCCGCACGTTCGCCGTGATCAGCCCGCGCTGGTTGACCTGCACCATCAGCACGCAGAGCCAGACGATGCCGAAGGTGACGTGCAGCCCGTGGGTGCCGACGAGCGCGAAGAACGCCGACAGGAACCCCGAGCGCTGCGGCCCCGCCCCCTCGTGGATCAGGTGGGCGAACTCGTAGAGCTCGACCGCGACGAAGGCCGCGCCGAAGGCGCCGGTCACCGCGAGCCACTGGATCGCCTTCTTCTGGTTCTTGGCATAGACCGCGAGCATGGCGAAGCCGTAGGTGATCGAGGAGATCAGGAGGAACGTCGTGTTGAGCGCGACGAGCGGCAGCTCGAAGAGGTCGCGCGGCCCGGGGCCGCCGGCGAGGCTGGCGCCGAGGACGCCGTAGGTGGCGAAGAGCACCGCGAAGATCAGGCAGTCGCTCATCAGGTAGATCCAGAACCCGAGGTGGGTGTAGCTCCCGGGCTCGTGGTGCTCCTCCTCGACGAGGTAGAAGACGTCGGGCGGCAGCGAGGTCGTCGACGTGGTCATGCGCTCAGCCCCTTCCCACCAGCATCCGCGTCCGCGCCGCCTCGGTCGCGGCGACCTGCGCGGCCGGAATGTCGTGGTCGCGGTCGTAGTTGAAGGTGTGCCAGATCGCGACGGCGATCAGGCCGGCGAAGGCGAGGAACGCGAGCCACCAGATGTACCAGATCAGCGCCATCGCGCAGACCGTCGCGAGGCCGGCGAGGATCACCCCCGAGCCGGTGTTCTTCGGCATGTGGATCGGGCGGAAGCCCTCGAGCGGGCGGACGTAGCCGCGGCGCTTCATGTCCCACCAGGCGTCGATGCCGTGGGAGACCGGCGAGAAGGCGAAGTTGTAGTCGGGCGGCGGCGACGAGGTCGCCCACTCGAGGGTGCGCCCGTCCCAGGGGTCGCCGGTGGTGTCGCGGAGCTCGTCGCGGCGGAGGATCGAGACGGCGATCTGGATCAGGAAGGCGCCGATGCCGATGGCGATCAGGCCGGCGCCGAGGGCGGCGATCAGGAACCAGATCTGCAGGGAGGGATCGTCGAAGACCCGCATCCGCCGGGTGACGCCCATCAGGCCGAGGACGTAGAGCGGCATGAACGCCACCCAGAAGCCCGAGACCCAGCACCAGAACGAGACCTTCCCCCAGAAGGGGTCGAGGCGGAAGCCGAAGGCCTTCGGCCACCAGTAGACGATGCCCGCGAAGAGGCCGAAGATCACGCCGCCGATGATGACGTTGTGGAAGTGCGCCACGAGGAACAGCGAGTTGTGGAGCACGAAGTCGGCCGGCGGCACCGCGAGCATGACCCCGGTCATGCCGCCGATGGCGAAGGTCAGCATGAAGGCGACCGTCCACATCATCGGCAGCTCGTAGCGGATGCGGCCGTGGTACATGGTGAACAGCCAGTTGAAGAGCTTCGCCCCGGTCGGGATCGAGATGATCATCGAGGCGATGCCGAAGAACGAGTTGACGCTCGCCCCCGCCCCCATGGTGAAGAAGTGGTGCAGCCAGACGATGTAGCTGAGGATGGTGATGCAGACCGTCGCGTAGACCATCGACGAGTAGCCGAAGAGCGGCTTGCGGCAGTAGGTCGCGGTCACCTCGGAGAAGATGCCGAACGCCGGGAGGACGAGGATGTAGACCTCCGGGTGGCCCCAGATCCAGATGAGGTTCACGTACATCATGGCGTTGCCGCCGTTGTCGGCCGTGAAGAAGTTGGTGCCGACGTAGCGGTCGAGCGACAGCAGCACGAAGGTCGCGGTCAGCACCGGGAAGGCGGCGACGATCAGGATGTTCGAGCAGAGTGCCGTCCAGGTGAAGATCGGCATCCGCATCATCGTCATGCCCGGGCAGCGCATCTTCACGATCGTCACGATCAGGTTGATGCCCGAGAGCGTCGTCCCTACCCCCGCGACCTGCAGGCCCCAGATGTAGTAGTCGACCCCGACGTAGGGCGACCCGTCGAGCCCCGAGAGCGGCGGATAGGCGAGCCAGCCGGTCTGGGCGAACTCGCCGACGAAGAGCGAGGCCATGACGATGACGGCGCCGCCGGTCGTCATCCAGAAGCTGAAGTTGTTGAGGAACGGGAACGCCACGTCGCGGGCGCCGATCTGGAGCGGCATGATGTAGTTCATCATGCCGGTGATGAACGGCATCGCCACGAAGAAGATCATGATGACGCCGTGGGCGGTGAAGATCTGGTCGTAGTGGTGGGCGTTGAGATAGCCCTCCGAGCCGTTGAACGCCCACGCCTGCTGGAGGCGCATCATCACCGCGTCGGCGAAGCCGCGGAGCAGCATCACGAGGCCGAGGACCATGTACATGATCCCGATGCGCTTGTGGTCGACGCTGGTGAACCACTCCTTCCAGAGATAGCCCCAGAGCCGGAGCCAGGTCAGCGCCGCGACGAGCGCGATGCCGCCGATGACGACGACGGCGAAGGTGGCGAGAACGATCGGCTCGGTCGGAATGGCGGCCCAGGTCAGGCGGCCGAAGAGAAAGCTCGTCTCGGGCTGGGCGAGAGCTTCGGTGGCCATCGGCGTCTTCCTGCGGTCAGAGGGTTTCGTCGGTCGGGGCGGGCGCGGCGGCCGGCGCCGGCGGCGGGTCGAGGAGCACGACGCTCGCGGCCCCGTACTGGGCGACCGACTCCGCCGGCGTGCAGAACTCGGCCACGAAGAACGGCCGGTGGCCGAGCGCGCTCGCCTGCCGCCCCGGGGCCGGGATCGTGTTGATCGTCCCCGCGAGCCCGGTGCCGCCGCCCTCGTCGAGGGCCATCATCTGGTCCATGCAGAGCCGGCCCTCCTCGACGCAGCGGTTGACGATGCGGCGGAAGAGGTCGGGATCGACGTCCTCGAAGCCGATCGGCGCGACGCCCTCGCTCGGCACGGCGAGCTCGAGGTAGCGGGCGCGGTCGAGCGGCCCGCCGTCGCCGAGGCGCGCCCGGGCGATCCAGACGTCGAAGCCCGCCCGGTCGAGGCCGTGGAAGCGGAAGCGCATCTTCGAGAAGCCGTGGCCGCTGTAGTTGCTGGAGAAGCCCTCGTACTCGCCCGGCACGTTGATGACCGCGTTGAGCTGCGAGGTCATCCCGGGCATGGCGTAGATCATTCCCGAAAGCGCCGGCACGTAGAAGGCGTTCATCACCGACTGCGCGGTGAGCGAGAAGCGGATCGGCCGGTCGACGGGGGCGGCGAGGTCGTTGACGGTGGCGATCCCGTACTGCGGGTAGATGAACAGCCACTTCCAGTCGAGCGCGACCACCTGCACCTCGAGCGGCGGCTCGTTCGCCGGCACCGGGCGGCGGTCGCCGATCTCGTCGAGGGGGCGGAACGGGTCGAGGAGGTGGGTGCCCGTCCAGGTGATCGCGCCGAGGCAGATGATGATCATCAGCGGCGCCGCCCAGATCACCAGCTCGAGGCTCGTCGAGTGGCTCCACTCGGGATCGTAGCGGTTCCGCCGCTTCTCGCTGTAGCGCCAGGCGAAGTAGGCGGTCAGCCCCATCACCGGCACGACGATCAGCAGCATGAGCAGCGTCGAGGTGATGAGAAGGTCGCGCTGCTGCTCGGCGATGTGGCCCGCGGGCGACAGGACCACCATGTCGCACCCGGCGACGAACGGCAGGACAGACAGCGCCGCGAGCACCCTACGTCGCATCGGTGGTTCTCCCCCGTTCTTCCCGGTCCGCGATTCTGCTTTAGCATATCAACTTGCCGAGGGTATAAGCAGACTCGGAAAGCGATGTCATGCCGCATCGCAGCATGAAGTCCCGAGGAGGGTCCGGATGGCCACCCACACCCCCGCCGTGCCCGAGGCCGACGATCACCATTCGAATCCGGCCGAGATCGCGGTGGGCGTGGTCATCGGGCGAAGCGCCGAGTTCTTCGACTTCTTCGTCTACGCGATCGCCTCGGTGCTGGTGTTTCCCCGGACGCTGTTCCCGTTCATGGAGCCGGTGGAGGCGATGCTGTGGTCGTTCGCGATCTTCGCGCTCGGCTTCGTCTCGCGCCCGTTCGGAACGCTGATCTTCAGCGCCATCGACCGCCGCTGGGGCCGGGGTGTCAAATTGACGCTGGCGCTCTTCCTCCTCGGCTGCTCGACCGCCGGCATCGCCTTCACGCCCGACTACGCGCTCGCGGGGGTCTACGCGATTCTCATCCTGACGGGGATGCGCATCGCCCAGGGCATCGCCTTCGGCGGCGCCTGGGACGGGCTCGCCTCGCTCCTCGCCATGAACGCGCCCGAGCGCGAGCGCGGCTGGTACGCGATGATCCCGCAGCTCGGCGCGCCGATCGGCCTCTTCGTCGCCAGCGCGCTCTTCGTCTACCTCATCACCAAGCTGCCCGACCAGGACTTCATCACCTGGGGCTGGCGCTACCCGTTCTTCGTCGCCTTCGCGATCAACGTCGTCGCCCTCTTCGCCCGGCTGCGCATCGTGGTCACGCCCGAGTACGAGGCGCAGTTCCAGAGCATGGAGCTGCGGCCGACGCCGATCGGCGAGACCATCGCCAACGAGGGCGTCAACATCCTGCTCGGCGCCTTCACCCCGCTCGCGACCTTCGCGCTCTTCCACATGGTCACCGTCTTCCCGCTGTCGTGGGTCTATCTCACCGCCGAGCAGGACGTGCCCGGCTTCCTCGGCATCGAGATCGGCACCGCGGTCCTCGGCGTCTGCGCGGTGATCGCGTCGGGGGCGCTCGCCGACCGTTTCGGGCGGCGGCGGCTGCTCATCGCCTGCGCGGTGGCGATCGCGATCTTCGCGCTCGTCGCCCCGGTGCTGCTCGACGCCGGGCAGATCGGCGAGTTCGTCTACATGGTGGTCGGCTTCGGGCTGCTCGGCCTCTCCTTCGGCCAGTCCTCGGGTGCCGTCGCCTCGCGCTTCACCCGGCGCTACCGCTACACCGCCTCGGCCCTGACCTCGGATCTCGCGTGGATGTTCGGCGCGGGCTTCGCGCCGCTCGTCGCCCTCTTCCTCGCGACGCGCTTCGGGCTGTTCTCGTCGGGCTTCTACCTGCTGTCGGGCGCGATCATCACCATCGTCGTGCTGCTGCTCAGCTCCCGCCTCGAGCTCCGGAACGACGACTGACGCGAGCGGCGGGGCCGTCAGCGGGGGCCGTCAGGCCTCGTCGTCGCCGCGCTCGGGGGCGTCGTCCTCGGCGAGAGGGATGACGCGCACGGCGCCGCCCTGCGCCGAAAGCGCGATCTCGCCGCGGATCAGGCGCTCGGCATCGCGGCCGAAGACCTCGTGGCGCCAGCCGTGCAGCGCCGGCACGTCCTCCCCGGCGGCGAGCGCGTCGAGCTCGGCGCTCGACGCGATCAGCCGCTGCGCGACGCTCTCGGCGTCGGCCCGGGCCTTCAGGAGCACCCTCAGCAGGTCGGCGAGCGCCTCGGAGCCCGACCGGCGCTGCGGCTGCTCGGCGACGCGGGGGATCTCGGCGGCGGGCAGCGCCTCGGCCGCGGCGACCGCGGCGAGGATGCCGTCGGCGATCTCGCCGCGCCGCGCGTCGCGGAGAAGGAGCCGCGACTTGCCGAGCTCCTCGGGGTCGTGGGGCCGGTTCGCGGCGAGCTCGAGCAGCGCGTCGTCCTTGAGGATGCGCGCCCGCGGCACGTTGCGGCTCTGGGCCATCGCCTCGCGGAAGCGCGCGAGCTCCTTCAGCGCCGCGAGGAAGCGCGGCGCCGTCGAGCGGGTCTTGATCCGCGCCCACGCCGCCTCCGGGTCGACGCGGTAGGTCGCGGGGTCGGTCAGCACCGCGACCTCCTCCTGCACCCAGCCGCTGCGCCCGGTCTCCTCAAGCCGCTTCGACAGCACCTCGTAGATGCGGCGGAGGTGGGTCACGTCGGCGAGGGCGTAGGCCATCTGCGCCGGGCTGAGCGGCCGCCGGCTCCAGTCGGTGAAGCGCGAGGACTTGTCGACCTGGGCCCGCGCGATCTGGCGCACCAGCGTCTCGTAGCCGACCTGATCGCCGTAGCCGCAGACCATCGCCGCGACCTGGGTGTCGAAGAACGGCGCCGGCAGCACCCCCTCGGTGGTCTGGAAGATCTCGAGGTCCTGCCGGGCGGCGTGGAAGACCTTGGTGACGTTGCGGTTGCGGAAGAGCTCGTAGAGCGGCTCGAGCGAGAGCTTCTCCGACAGCGTGTCGACGAGCACCGCGCCCTCGTCGCCCTTGCCGGGGCGCGCGATCTGCACGAGGCAGAGCTGGGCGTAGTAGGTACGCTCGCGCAGGAACTCGGTGTCGAGGGTGACGTACGGGTAGCCCGCCGCCTCGGCGCAGAAGGACGCGAGCGCGTCGGTGTCGAGGATGATGTTCAAGCCGCCACTCCGCGCAGCAACTTCGCAGCCAAATCAGACACTTGCCACTCCGGGACGGCCTCGGAAACTTCTGTCGCACATCAGCGCTTCCATGGCAAGCGCGCGCTCGGTCGCGCTCGGCCGCGCCTACCGCCGGACCAGGTAGCCGAGATAGCGCCGTTCGAGCCGCCGGAACAGCCAGACGAGCAGGAAGGTGATCGCCATGTAGAGCAGCGCCGCGGTCAGGAAGCCCTCGTAGGCGAGGTAGTACTTGGCGTTGAGCGTGCGCCCTGCCCCGAGGATGTCCTTGAGGGTGATGACGCTCGCCACCGCCGAGCCGTGGAGCATGAAGACGACCTCGTTGCCGTACTGCGGCAGCGCCCGGCGCAGCGCCGAGGGGATGAGCACGAGCCACCGCGACTGTCGCTCCGAGAGCCCGAGCGCCGCGGCGGCCTCGAGGAGCCCTTTGGGGGTCGTCAGCACCCCGCCGCGAATGATCTCCGTGCCGTAGGCGCCGGAGTTGAGCGAGAAGGCGATGAGGGCGCACCACCACGGATCGCGCAGGAACGTCCACGCCCAGCTCGCCCGGAGCCACTCGAACTGGGCGAGGCCGTAGTAGATGAGAAACGTCTGCACGAGGAGCGGCGTGCCGCGGAAGAGGTAGACGTAGGCCCCGACGACCGGCTCCCAGATCCGGCTCTTCCGCGCCCGTGCCAGCCCGGCCGGAACCGCGATCAGGAAGCCGAAGAGAATTGCGAGAACCGTGAGTTGCAGGGTGATCCAGACACCGTGCGCGAAGAGCTGCCAGTTCTGGAGGACGAGATCAACGCGCATCGGCGTAGCCCCGCTCCGCCCGCCGCTCGAGCACGGCGAGGAGCCGGGTCGAGGCCCAGGTGATGAAGAGGTATCCCCCGAGCACCGCCACGAAGAAGACGAACGGCTCCCGCGTGGTCTTGCCCGCGTCGTTGGCGAGGCCGACGAGGTCGGCGAGGCCGATGACCGAGACGACGGCCGTCGACTTGACCAGCACCTGCCAGGTGTTGCCGTAGCCCGGCAGCGCGTGGCGGACGATCTGCGGCAGGAGGACGTGGCGGAGCCGCGGCCAGCCGCGGAGGCCGAGTGCCGAGGCCGCCTCGCCCTGCCCGGGAGGCACGGCGAGGCAGGCGCCGCGGAAGGTCTCGGCGAGATAGGCGCCGTAGATGAAGCCGATGGTGATGACGCCCGACGTGAACGGCGAGAGCGCCACCGGCCCGCCGCCCATCGCCCCGGCGACGGTGTTGAGGAGCCGCTGCCCGCCGAAGTAGACGAGGAGCAGCATGACGAGGTCGGGCACCCCGCGGACGATCGTCGTGTAGACGAGGACCGCCCCCTGCGCGAGGCGCGAGCGCCCGAGCCGCCCGGCGGCGGCGAGGGCGCCGAGGACGGTGGCGAGGGCGAGCGACAGCACCGCGAGCGCGATCGTCACCCCGAGGCCGCGCGCGAGCAGCGGCAGGTAGGTGATGAGGTGCTCCATCCGGCGCGCGCCGGCCCGCCCCGCCCGGCCGGGCCTCAGCCGCCGTAGACGTCGTAGGCGAAGTACTTCTTCTGGATCGTGTCGTACTCGCCGCTCGCCCGGATCGCGTCGATCGCCGCCGAGAGCCTGTCGCGGAGCTCGGTGTCCTCCTTGCGGACGCCGATGCCCGCGCCCTCGCCGTGGTACCTCGGGTCCGAGTAGGGCTCGCCGAAGAAGCCGTAGTCGGCGCCGGCCGGGGTCTGGAGGAAGCCGAGGTCGAGGGCGACGCTGTCGGCCATCACCGCGTCGAGGCGTCCCGAGGTCAGGTCGAGGACCATCTCGTCCTGGGTGCCGTAGCCCTGGAGCGTCGCCTGCGGATACTCGCCCTCCATGAACGCCTGGTGGATCGTCCCGCGCTGGACGCCGACGGTCTTGCCGGCGAGGCCCTCGGGGGTGAAGTCGAGCTCGGTGTCCTTCGGCGCCACGAAGCGCGCCGGGGTGTTGTAGTACTTCTCGGTGAACTCGATCACCTGCCGGCGCTCGTCGGTGATCGACATCGAGGCGACGATCGCGTCGCACTTCTTCTCGAGCAGCGCCGGGATGATGCCGTCCCAGTCGACCTTGACGAGCCCGCAGGTCTCGCCGAGCTCGGCGCAGAGCGCCTGGCCGATGTCGACGTCGAAGCCGACGAGCGAGCCGTCGGCGGCGGTCTCGGAGAACGGGGGATAGGCGCCCTCGATGCAGAGGTTGAGCGCGAGGGCCGGGCCGGCGGCGATGCTGCCGCAGAGCACGGCCGCGACGCTGAGCGTGCGGATCATGGATCGGAACTCCCTGCCGTTTTTCTGGGCGTGAGCGTTGCGCGTGCCGCTTGCCGCGTCAAGCGCGCGCGCACGGGGCGAGGCGGCCACGGGCGGGGTTTTCGTGCGATCCGCCATTGCGTTCCCCCCACGCCTCGGGCCAACTCCCGCACGGGCGGAAAGGCCGCCCTCGATGCGACAGGGGACCTCGCAAACATGGAACAGGAAATCGTCGAGACGGGGGGACACCTCGGCGGGCTGACGTTCGGGACGTTTCTTCTCGACGCGCTCTTCATCTTCTTCTTCGTCGTCTGGTTCTGGATACTCATCCGCGTCCTGATGGACCTTTTCCGGCGCAAGGACGTCTCCGGAGTGACGAAGATACTCTGGGTCATCTTCATGGTGGTGCTGCCCTACCTCGGGATCTTCGCCTACCTGCTCACCCAGGGCTGGGGGATGGAGGACCGCGACGTCGAGCAGGCGCGCCACTCCCGCGAGGCGCTGCGCGAGGCGGTCGGGTTCAGCGTCGCCGACGAGATCGCCAAGCTCGAGGCGCTCAAGGCCGACGGCAAGATCACCGACGCCGAGTTCCAGAAGCTCCGCGCCAAGCTCGTCTGAGCACCCCCCGCCCGGCCCCGCCGCGGGCCGGGCGGCTCCCCGGAAACCACGTTCCGGGGCTCGTACATCGCGGGTACATCGCAGGTACATCGCAGGTTCATCGCAGGTACATTCCATGCCCCCCTTCCGCCCGGCGGTGGACAGGGGAAATCCGGCGCGGATAGCATCCGGGCCGAACGCGCCGCCCGGGCGCGGCCGGTGA
>CAZEGY010000088.1:0-10849 GCA_964511815.1 uncultured Rhodovulum sp. | reverse complement strand
CGAGGCGGCGGTGGAGGCGGTTGATCTCGACGCGCATCTGGGTGCGGAGCTCGGCATCGAGGTTGGAGAGCGGCTCGTCGAAGAGGAAGATCTTCGGCTCGCGGACGATCGCCCGGCCGATGGCGACGCGCTGGCGCTGGCCGCCGGAGAGCTGGCCGGGGCGGCGGTCGAGGAGGTCCGCGATCTGGAGGATGTCGGCGGCGTCCCTCACCTTGCGCTCGATCTCGGGCTTCGGGGCGCCGATGGTCTCGAGGCCGAAGGAGAGGTTCTTGCGGACGCTCATGTGCGGATAGAGCGCGTAGGACTGGAAGACCATGGCGAGGCCGCGCTTGGCCGCCGGGACGTCCTGCATCGGCGCGCCGTCGATGAGCAGGGTGCCCTCGGTGATCGGCTCGAGGCCGGCGATCATGCGCAGCAACGTCGACTTGCCGCAGCCGGAGGGACCGACGAAGACGACGAACTCGCCGTCGGCGACGTGCAGGTCGACGCCGTGGATGACCTCGACGGCGCCGAAGCGCTTGACGACGCGGCGGAGCTCGAGGTCAGCCATCGACGGCCTCGCGCGCCATCTCGGGCAGCCATCCGGCGTAGTAGGGATGGTCGGGCGCCAGCGGCAGGGTGACGGCCTCGCCCGTCGCCGCCGACCAGTAGGCGGCGGTGAGGAGCTCGACCGCGCGGCGGGCGTCGGCGAGGGTGACGGGCAGCGGCGCATCGCCGGTCAGGCCGGCGTGCATCCGCTGGAACTGGCCGACGAAGCGCTCGGGCAGCGGCGCGAAGTCGGCGAGGGCCTCGGCGATGCGGGTGCGGGCCTCGGGGTCGTCGTCCGGGAAGGTCCACGGCTCGTGGCCGGGGTTGTAGGGCGAAAGCCCGCTCTCGGCGACGAGGTCGGAGAAGCAGAAGCGCAGCCGCGACATCTCCTGCCGCGAGCCGAGGGTGACCGACGAGGTGGCGAAGGCGCCGTTCGCGAAACCGAGCGAGAGGACGGCCATGTCCTCGGTCTCGTTGCCGTTCAGGCGGTTCGAGGCGCGGGCATGGACCGAGGCGAGGGGCCCGAGGACTTCGCAGAGCAGGTCGTGGACGTGGATCGCGTGGGTCGTCAGGCAGCCGCCGAGCTCGCCCGCGAAGGTGCCGCGCCAGCGGGCGGCGGCGTAGTAGGGGGTCGAGCGCCACCAGTGGGTCTCGGCGGTGGCGACCGACGGCGACGCGGCGAAGCCTTTGGCGCGGAGGTGGTGGAGCTTCTGGATGCCGTGGCCGAAGCGGTACTGGAAGATCGGCGAGAGCCGGCGGCCGGAGCGGGCCTCGGCGGCGGCGAGGACGTCGGTGCCGGCGAGGCTCGGCGCGACCGGCTTCTCGACGACGGTGTGGAAGCCCGCCTCGAGGGCGGCGACGGCCTGGGCCTGGTGGAGACCCGAGGGGGTGCAGATGTCGACGACGTCGAGGTCGCGGGCGAAGAGATCGTCGAGCGTGGTGACGACGGCGGGGATGCCGTGCTTCGCGGCGACGCCGGCGGCACGGTCGCCGTCGATGTCGCAGAGCGTGGTGACCTCGTAGAGGTCGGGGAGTGCGTGGTAGCCCTCGACGTGCGATGCGCCGATCCCGGCGCCGACGACGCCGACCCTGAGCCGCCTCATGCCGGGTCGTTCCCGGAGAGGGCGGCGGCGAAGCGGTGCGCGGAGAGGGCGAGCTCCATCGCGAGGAAGCAGCGGGCCTGGGGCATGGCGGTCTCGGTGCGGTTCAGGACGTCGTCGCGGAGTTGGGCGCCGTAGGGCAGGGGCTCGGCGCTGGCGTCGACGTGGCGGGTGCCTTTGGCGTCGGTGAGGAAGAGGTGGTCCCCGCCGGGGCGGCCCTCGATGTCGACGTACTTGCGGAGCTCGATCGTGCCCTCGGTGCCGACGAGGAAGAGCCGGCCGTCGCCCCAGACCGGCGAGCCGGCGGGGGTCAGCCAGTCGACGCGGATGAAGCCGTGGGCGTGGGGCGAGGCGACGGTGGCGTGGCCGTAGTCGCACCAGCCCGGACGCTCGGGGTGGGCGACGTTCGCCTCGATGGCGGAGAGGATGCGGGCCTCGGTCGAGTCGGTGAAGTGGAGGAACTGCTCGAACTGGTGGGAGGCGATGTCGGTGAGGATCGAGCCGCCGCGGGCGGGGTCCCAGAACCAGTCGGGGCGGGCGTGGAGGCCGACGCGGTGGGGGCCGAGGCCGACGGTCGAGACGACGCGGCCGATGCGGCCCTCGGCGACGAGGCGGGCGGCGGCGACGGTCGCGGGCTGGAGGAAATGCTCGGAGTAACAGATCGAGAAGATGCGGCCGGTCTCCTTCTGCACGGCGCGGAGCTCGGCGAGCTCGGCGTCGGTGACGCAGCCGGGCTTGTCGACCATCGCGTCCTTGCCGGCGCGCATGGCGCGGAGCGCGACGCCGGCGCGGTCGGCGGGGATGCCGGCGCCGACGACGAGGCGGATGGCGGGGTCGTCGAGGATCGCGCGCTCGTCGGCGACGCGGGCGGCCTGCGGGTACTTCTTCGCGAACTCGGCCGCGAGGTCGTCCTCTGCAGCGTGGAACGTGGTGAAGCGGCAGCCGGCGCCGAGCATGGCGTCGACCTGGCCGTAGATGTGGGCGTGGTTGATGCCGGAGACGGCGAAGTCGAAGGTTTCGGGCATTTCTCTACCGCTTGAGGGCGCCGAGGGCGACGCCCCGGATGATGAGGCGCTGGAAGGCGAGGAAGACGACGAAGACCGGGACGAGGGAGAGCGACGACATGGCGAAGAGCTCACCGTAGAGGCCTTCGCCGCCCGAGCTGTCGACGAAGGCGCGGAGGGCAAGGGGCACGGTGTAGGTCTTGATGTCGTTGAGGTAGATGAGCGGGCCGAGGAAGTCGTCGTAGGTCCAGATGAAGGAGAAGATCGCGGCGGTGGCGAGGACCGGCGTGGAGAGCGGCAGCATGATCTTCCAGTAGATCCGCCACGGGCCGCAGCCGTCCATGATCGCGGCCTCGTCGATCTCGCGGGGGATGCCGCGGAAGAACTGCACCATCAGGAAGATGAAGAAGGCGTCGACCGCGAGGAACTTCGGCACGACGAGCGGCAGGAAGGTGTTCACCCAGCCGAAGTTGAGGAAGAGCACGTACTGCGGCACGAGGGTGACGTGGTAGGGCAGCATCAGGGTGCCGAGCATGAGCGCGAACCACATGCGCTTGAAGCGGAAGTCGAGGCGGGCGAAGGCGTAGGCGGTCAGCGAGCAGGCGGCGAGGTTGCCGACGACGGCGAGGCCGGCGATGACGAAGCTGTTCCAGTAGAAGGTGGTGAAGGAGACGCTGAGCGCGTTCCAGCCCTCGACGTAGTTCGACAGGTCGAGTGCGGCGGGGAGCGCCATCGGCCGGGAGAAGATGAGCGCGTCCGGCTTGAACGACGACATCACCATCCACAGCAGCGGGTAGAGCATCACGACCGAGGCGACCGTCAGGAGGACGTGGCGGAGGAGCTCGGCGCGGAGCGGGCGGGGCGGGTCCTGATCGCTCATCGGCTCTCGTCCTCGTAGTAGACCCAGTACTTCGAGGTGCCGAAGGCGATGGCGGTGAAGATCGCGATGATGACGAGGAGGATCCAGGCGAGGGCCGAGGCGTAGCCCATGCGGAAGTTGGCGAAGGCCTCCTCGTAGAGGTAGAGCGAGTAGAAGAGCGTCGAGTCGATCGGGCCGCCGGTGCCGCCGGAGATGATGTAGGCCTGGGTGAAGGCCTTGAAGCCCTCGATCGTCTGGAGGACGAGGTTGAAGAAGATCACCGGCGCAAGGAGTGGCAGGGTGATCTTCACGAACTGGCGCCACCACGAGGCGCCGTCCATAGACGCCGCCTCGTAGAGGTCCTGGGGGATCTGGCGGAGGCCGGCGAGGAAGATGATCATCGGCGAGCCGAACTGCCAGATGGCGAGCGCGACGAGGGTCGAGAGCGCGTAGTCGGGGTGGGTCACCCAGGCGGGGCCGTGGATGCCGACGAGGGCGAGGAGCTGGTTGACGAGGCCGTCGGCGCCGAAGATCTGGCGCCAGAGGACGGCGACCGCGACCGAGGCGCCGAGCAGCGACGGCAGGTAGAAGATCGCGCGGTAGATGCCGACGCCGCGGACGCTGCGGTCGAGGACGATGGCGAGGGCGAGCGCGGCCGCGAGCTTCAGCGGCACCGACCAGAGGACGTAGGTGAAGGTGACGGCGACGGCCGAGCGCAGGCGCGCGTCGTTGAAGAAGGCGTACTTGTAGTTGGCGAGCCCCGCCCACTCGGGCGGGGTCAGCAGGTCGTAGTTGGTGAAGGAGTAGTAGAGCGAGGCGAGCGTCGGGCCGAGGGTCAGCACGAAGAAGCCGACGAGCCACGGCAGGAGGAAGAGGTAGCCCGCGGCGTTAAGGCGAAGGCCGCGGCGCAGGCGCCCTTCCGGCACGGGCGGCGCGGGCCGCCCGGTCCCGAGGTCGGTGGCGCTCGCCATCAGGGTCAGGCGCGGCCGAGGATGGCGACGGCGTTGTCGTAGTACTTCTTGGCGCCGTCGGCGACGGAGAGTTTCCCGAAGGCGATCTCGTCCCAGGCGGGGCGGAGGGCGCGGTCGAGCTCGCCGGCGTTCTTCGGCGGCGGCGGCGGCAGCGGGCCGACGGAGGTGGCGACGACGTCGAGGTAGTCGATGATCTTCTTCTCGGTCGGCCCGAGCGAGGGCACGATGCTCTCGCGGATCGCCGGGTCGCCGGAGACGCCGCGCTCGATCTGGAGGATGGCGTTCGCGGCCTTGTCGGTTATGAAGAAGGCGATGAGCGACGCGGCGGCGTCCTTGGCGCTCGATGTCTCGGCCATCGAGATCAGCATCGAGGGCTTGAGGTACTGGCCCGGGCTGCCGCCCTCCTGGTTCGGGATCATCACGATGTCGATCTCGTCCGGGATCAGGTTCTGGTAGGCGACGAGCTGGTTCGAGTGGCTGAAGCCGACCGCCGACTTGCCGGTCACGATCATCGTGTCCTCGGCCTTCTGGCTGGCGTCGCCGGCCATGACGTCGGCGGGAGGCGTCAGGCCGCGGTCCTGGAGGTCCTTCCAGCGGGCGAAGAACGCCTCGAGGTCGGCGAGCTCGTAGCCGAGCTGGCCGTCCTCGGTGTAGAGGGCCTTGCCGCGTTGGCGCACCCAGGTCTCGAGCGACGGCTCGTTGTAGCCCATGTTCTGGACGAAAAACATGCCGTCGGGCAGGGCGCCCTTGAGCTCCTCGCCGATCGCGTCGAAGTCGGCGTTCGTCCATGTCGTCTCGTCGGGGAGCTCGATGCCCGCCGTGGCGAAGAGGTCCTTGCGGTAGATGTGGCTCATCGAGTTGGCACCCATCGAGATGCCGTAGAGCTTGTCGTCGACCCTGCCGCTCGCGAGCTGGTTCGGATCGAAGTTCGCGAGGTCGATCTGGTTGCCGACGAAGTCGTCGAGGGCGGCGAGCTGGTTGCGGCGCGCGTACTCGAAGAGGAAGCGATAGTCCATCTGGATGACGTCGGGGAGGTTGCGCCCCGCCGCCTGGGTGGCGAGCTTCTGCCAGTAGTCGCCCCAGCCGTAGGTCTCGGGGGTGACCGCGATGCCCTTCTCCTTGACGAAGAGGGCGACGGCCTCGTTGGTACGGCGGTCACGGTCGGGGTTGCCCCACCAGATCAGGCGGACGCTCTCGGCGGCCGCGGCGAAGGAGCCGACGGAGGCGAGGGTCGCGGCGGCGGCGGTGCCGCCGAGCAGGCGGCCGAAGTCGCGCCGGGTGATCGTCGGAGTCATGCGGTCCTCCCTAAAGGACAGGGGCGGCACGCGGGCGCGCGCCCCGGGACATACGTCGCTCGGCCCGTACCCCGGGCTCTGGTGGGGAAAGTAACCCCTTGGTTATTTCGTCGCAAGCGATTCTCAGGGACGAAGATACCCGAGCACGACCTCGATGGCATGGGTGCGGCGGCGCTCCATCGCCGCGTCCGAGGCGAGGGGCGCGTCGAAGACGACCGAGAGGGTGTGGATGTTCGAGAGGTAGAAGTAGCTGACGCCGGTGGCGGTGATGTAGAGCTGGAGCGGGTCGACGCCGGTGCGGAAGATGCCCTCGGCCTCGCCCGCGGCGAGCACTTCGGCGACCTGGGCGACGAGGGGCGAGTTCAACTCGCGGATGTCGGGGATGGCACGGACGAAGGCGCCGCGCTGGATGTTCTCGGTCGCGAGCAGGCGGATGAACCACGGGTTGGCGCGAAAGTGGTCGAAGGTGAAGCCGACGAGCCTCTCCATCGCGAGCCGTGGCGGCAGGCTCGCGAGGTGCATGTCGGTCTCGCCGGCGCGGATGTCGCGATAGGCGTCGTGGAGGACGCGCGCGTAGAGCGCCTCCTTGTTGCCGATGTAGTGGTAGAGCATCCGCTTGTTCGACCCCGCGCGCGCGGCGATGCGGTCGACGCGGGCGCCCTCGAAGCCGTACTCGACGAACTCCTCCCGCGCGGCGACGAGGATGTCGCGCCTGGTGCGCTCGGGATCGCGCGGACGGCGCGCCGGTGGCGTCTCCTCGGGCGTCGCCGCTGGTGCGGCGTCGGGGTCTCCCACGGTCTCTCTCCCTGCCGGCTCGGTTGACAGGCCTCCGGCGCCGTGAATAGTAACCGCACTGTTACTTACCGGGCAAGGGCAGGCACCAGTGCAGACCAACAAGCGGCGCGTGGCCATCGTCGGCACCGGCCATCGCGGCGCCGGGACCTGGGGGCGCGACGTGCCGACGACCTGCGAGGAGCACGTCGCGCTCGTCGGGCTCTGCGATCTCAACGCCGCGCGCCTCGCGGTCGTCGCGGACGAGCTCGGAGCAGGGGAGGGTGCGACGGTCTCGACCGACCTCGACGCGATGCTGGCGGCGGCCCGGCCGCACACGCTCGTCGTCTGTACCCGCGACGACACCCATGCCGACATCATCGTCGACGCGCTCGAACGCGGCATCGACGTCGTGACCGAGAAGCCGATGGCGACGACCGCCGAGGACGTGCGGCGCATCCTCGACGCCGAGGTGCGGACGGGGCGGCGGGTCGACGTCGCCTTCAACTACCGCTTCGCCCCGACGTCGCGGAAGATCCGCGAGATCCTCGCCTCGGGGCGGATCGGGGCGGTGACCTCCGCCGATTTCCACTGGTATCTCGATACCGTCCACGGCGCCGACTACTTCCGGCGCTGGCACGCCTACCGGCGGCATTCGGGCTCGCTCTTCGTTCACAAGGCGACGCACCATTTCGACCTCCTCAACTGGTGGATCGACGCCGACCCGGTGCGGGTCTTCGCGCAAGGCGCGCTGCTCAAATATGGGGCGGCGGGGCCGTATCGGTGGACGCGTTGCAAGGGATGTCCGCACGCCGGGGCGTGCGAGTTCCACCTCGACATCGGCGCCGACCCCTGGCTCGACGCGCTCTACGAGGCGCCGGGGGCCGAGGACGGCTATCTCCGCGACGCCTGCGTCTACCGCGAGGACATCGACATCTGGGACACGATGAGCGCGGCGCTGCTCTATGCCAACGGGGTGCAGGTCAGCTATTCGCTCAACGCCTACATGCCGATCGAGGGCTATCACCTCGCCTTCAACGGCACCCACGGTCGCGTCGAGGTGCGCATGTACGAGCGGCAGGCCTTCGAGGCGCCGCACGGGCGAGACGAAATCCTCGTCCTCGGCACCGATCGCTCGGTCGAGCGCATCACCGTCGAGCACGGGCCGGGCGGGCACTTCGGCGGCGATCCGCTCCTTCACCGCAGCCTGTTCGAGCCCGAAGGCGCCGACCCGTTGCGCCAGCGCGCCGACGCCCGGGCCGGGGCGCTCTCCGTGCTGACCGGCGTCGCGGCGGCGCGGAGTGCCGAGACCGGGCTGCCGGTGGAGATTCTTCCGTTGCTGAAAGCCGGCTGACCCGGCCGCGATTCGGACGGGAACGCTGGTGCGGGACCCGGGCGTCTCCTCATCAAGACCTTGATATTGCTACGTTAACCATTCCCAGCCGGCGCTGCGGAACTTTTAGTTGCAAAAGACGATAAACAATGTCGTTATTAACGCGAAAGCAACGGAGGCTACGCCGATGACCGCAGGATCGTACGGAGCGCAGGACGGGCGGTCGCACGTGGAGAGCGACGCCGGACTGACCCTCGCGCTGGTGATGGCCGGGGCGGGCGCGAGCGGCATCGCCGCCGTCGCCACCCTGATTTCCGGCGGCGGCTTCCTCGCCGCCTTCCTCGTCTACGTCCTCGGCACCAGCGCCATCGTCCCGGTGCTCGCGGTCGCGCCGCACGCCCGCCGCGTCGTCGCGCGGGTCCGTCATCACGGCGCGCCGCGCCTCGCGCACTGACGGGAACGTCGCGTATGTCCCCGGCCCACAAGCTCAGCGTCGTCGCCACGAACCCCCATCCGGTAGTGGCGCCCTTCCGCGTCGCCATCATCGGCGGCGGCTTCTCCGGCGCCGTCACCGCGCTCCGCCTGATCGAGGCGGGCAACGGGCCGCTCGCGATCAGTGTCGTCGAGCCGCGGCCGGCGCTCGGGCGCGGCATCGCCTACTCGACCCCCGAGCCCGGGCACCTGATGAACGGCCCGGCGCGGTCGCTGAGTCTCTACCCGGAGGCGCCGATGCACTTCGTGCGCTGGCTCGAGGCAGAGGCGGTACGCGGCGGCTGGCAGCCCCCCGAAGGGATGGCGTGGGATCTGAGCCAGCCGCCGCGCGCCCACTACGGCGCCTACGTCGAGAGCCGCCTCGCGGCGTCGGTCGCGGACAGCGCCGGGCGGGTGCGTCTTCGCCATCGCCGCGACCGGGCGGTCGGCGTCGGGATGCTCGGGCGTGAGTTCGTCATCGCCCTCGCCGAGGGCGGCTCGCTCCTCGCCGACGCGGTCGTGCTCGCCTCGGGCGTGTTCCGCAACGGGGCGGACCGGAGGATCTCCGGCGACATCGCCCGCGACCCGCGCCACATCGCCGATCCGTATGCCGACGGCGCCTTCGACGGCCTCGCCGGCGCCGAGGAGGTGGTGGTGCTCGGAAGCGGCCTCGCGATGCTCGACGCGCTCGTGTCGCTCGAGCGCGCGGGCTTCCGCGGCCGGGTGCGGGCGGTGTCGCGGCGCGGCAGCGTCGTCGAGCCGCGCCGGCCGGTCGCAGCGGCGGAGGACTTCCTCGACGCGGGGCCGGAGCCGACCCTGCGCGGGCTGGTGCGTCAGGTCCAGCTCGCCCGGCGGCGCATCGCCGCGGAGGGCGGCGACTGGCAGGAGCTCGTGCCGGCGGTGCGCGCGGCGGCGCCGGCACTCTGGATGCGGCTCGACGACGCCGACCGGCAGCGGTTCGTCCGCCACATGCAAGGGGTGTGGAAGAGCTGCGTCCACCTGGCGCCGGTCGAGACCCACCGCCTCGCCGAACGGCTCGAGGCCGAGGGACGACTGGTGATCGAGGCGGCGGCGATCACCGCGGTCGAGCGCGGCGAGGGCGGATGTCTCGTGGTCGCAGTCAGCGACGCGGGCAGCACACGCCGGATCGAGGCGGACGCGGTGGTGAACTGCCTCGGGCACAGCGCCGACTGGTCCGAGCGTGCCGATCCGCTGGTGCGGGCGCTCCTCGATCGCGGGCTCGCCCGGCCGCACGCCACCGGGCTCGGCATCGACGTCGATCCCCTGACCCTCGCGGTGACGCCGGCGGTCGGCGGGGCGGGGTCGGGGCGGCTCTTTGCCATCGGCCATCCGCTGCGTGGGTCGGTCTGGGAGTCGGCCTCGGTCCGCGAGATCGCTCTCCAGGCACGGACCCTCGGCGAGACGATCGTCGCGCTCGCCGAGGGCGGCGTGCAGGAGCGTCAGCCGCTCCGCCGCGGCGCATGACATAGGAATTCCCGGGCGGCCGCTTCCGGCACCACACCCAACCAGGCCCCCCGGGAACCGGCCCGGGACGATCCGGCGAGCAGCCCCGGCGGATCGTCCCGGTGCCTTTTCGTGTTCGTCAGCCCGGGCTCATGCCCCGAAGCCTCTCCGACCGCCGCCTGAGCAGCTCGAGCGTGGTCAGGAGCGCGATCGAGATGGCGACGAGAATGGTCGCGACCGCGAGGATCGTCGGCGAGATCTGTTCGCGGAGGCCGATGAACATCTGCCAGGGCAGGGTCTTCTGCGCTGCCGAGCCGACGAAGAGCACGACGACGACCTCGTCGAACGAGGTGATGAAGGCGAAGAGCGCGCCCGAGATCACCCCGGGCAGGATCAGGGGCATCTGCACCTTGAAGAAGGTCCGGACCGGCCCCGCCCCCATGTTGGCGGCAGCGCGCACGAGGCTCTGGTCGAAGCCGACGAGGGTCGCGGTCACGGTGATGATGACGAAGGGAATGCCGAGGGCGGAGTGGGCGAGGACGACGCCCCAGTAGGTGCCCTGGAGGCCGAGGCGGGAGTAGAAGAAATACATGCCCGCCGCCGAGATGATGAGCGGCACGATCATCGGCGAGATCAGGATCGCCATGATCGCCCCGCGGAAGGGGACGTGGCGCTGGCTGAGGCCGACGGCGGCGATGGTGCCGAGGGTGACCGCGATCAGGGTCGCGACGGGCGCAATGCGGACGGAGTTCCACAGGGCGTTCTGCCAGTCGGTGCTGGAGAAGAAGTTCTCGTAGTGCCGGAGCGAGTAGCCCGCCGGGTCGAAGGAGAGCATCTCCGGGGTGAAGGTAAAGAAGTTCGTGGCGTTGAACGACAACGGCACGATGACGAGGATCGGCATGATGAGGAAGAGCAGGACCAGGACGCAGATGGCCCGATAGGTCCAGAACCAGATTCGCTGGCCGGTGGAGGCATAGGGGGGGAGCGCCATCAGGACCTACCCGAGCTTGACGTTGTCGATGCCGACGATGCGGTCGTAGGTGTAGTAGAGCA
>CAZEGY010000087.1:0-10858 GCA_964511815.1 uncultured Rhodovulum sp. | reverse complement strand
TCGAGCTGATGGCCACCGGCGCCGTCATCTCGATCCAGGACATGGGCGCCGCCGGGCTCACCTGCTCGGCGGTCGAGATGGGCGACAAGGGCTCCCTGGGCATCTGCCTCGACCTCGACCGCGTGCCGGTGCGCGAGGAGGGCATGACCGCCTACGAGATGATGCTGTCGGAGAGCCAGGAGCGGATGCTCATGGTCCTCCGCCCGGAGAAGGAGGCCGAGGCGAAAGCCGTCTTCGACAAGTGGGACCTCGACTTCGCCGTCGTCGGCGAGACGATCCCCGAGGACCGCTTCATCGTCACCCTCGGCGGCGCGGTGAAGGCCGACCTGCCGCTGAAGGCGCTCTCCGGCACCGCGCCCGAGTACGATCGCCCGTGGGTCCCGACGCCCGCGGCCGCGCCCCTCGCGCCGGTGCCGGCGATCGACCCGGCCGACGCGCTCGTCCGCCTGATCGGCAGTCCGAACTACGGCGGCCGCGCCTGGGTCTGGCGCCAGTACGACCAACAGGTGATGGGCGACACCGCCGTCGTCCCCGGCGCCGACGCCGGCGTCGTCCGCGTCCACGGTACCGGGAAGGCGATCGCCTTCACCGCCGACGTGACGCCGCGCTACTGCCGGGCCAACCCCGAGCGCGGCGGCGCGCAGGCGGTTGCGGAAGCCTTCCGCAACCTCTCCGCCACCGGCGCCCGGCCGCTCGCGACGACCGACAACCTCAACTTCGGCAACCCCGAGAAGCCCGAGATCATGGGCCAGCTCGTCGGCTGCATCCGCGGCATCGCCGCCGCCTGCACGGCGCTCGACATGCCGATCGTCTCGGGCAACGTCAGCCTCTACAACGAGACCGACGGCCGGGCGATCCTGCCGACGCCGACGATCGGCGCCGTCGGCCTGCTCGACTCGCTCGACGACCTGATCCGCATGGCGCCGCGCCCGGGCGACGTCCTGCTCCTCGTCGGCGCGACCACCGGTCACCTCGGCCAGTCCGCCCTCCTCGCCGAGCTCTTCGGGCGCGAGGACGGCGACGCGCCGCCCGTCGACCTCGTCGCCGAGCGCGCCGCGGGCGAGTTCGTCCGCGCCGCCAGGGCCGCGGGCCTTCTCGCCGCCGCCCACGACCTCGGCGATGGCGGCCTCGCGCTCGCCGCGGCCGAGATGGCGCTCGCCGGCGACACCGGGGTCGAGATCTTCGCCGACCCCGACCTCGGCGCGGCCGAGTGGTTCTTCGGGGAGGACCAGGCGCGCTATCTGCTCGCCGCCGCGCCCGAGGACAGCGACAGGCTCCTCGTCATGGCGCTCGAGGCCGGCGTGCCGCTCGCGGTCGTTGGCGGGGCGGGCGGCGGGGCGGGCGGCGACGCGGTGCGCCTCGGCGACGCGGCCGTCGCGCTCGCGACCGTCCGCGCCGCCCACCAGGGCGCCCTGCCGGGGCTTCTCGACTGACGCCCCCGGGGCCGCGGGGTGGCGCGGCAAGGGGACTCACGGACCGCGATCGGTTCGTATAGACCGGGCTCCGGATTCGAGGACGGAGCGAGATGACCATCGAGGCAGGAGCGGGCGGGCCGGGGCGGGCCGTCTGGCTCGACCGCAGGACGCCGCCGCATTTGCTGACACTGGTGCTGGTGACCGGCGTTCCGGCGCTCAACATGAACATGATGCTGCCGTCGCTGCCGAGCCTCGCCGGGCACTACGCCGCGGACTACGGCATCGTCGCGCTTTCGATCTCGGGCTACCTCGCGCTGACGGCGGTGCTCCAGCTCGTCTTCGGCCCGCTCTCCGACCGCTACGGCCGGCGGCCGGTGGTCCTCGGCTGCTTCGTCGTCTTCCTCGTCGCCACCCTCGGCACGATGGTGGCGACGACGATCTGGGCGTTCCTCGCCTGCCGGATGCTCCAGGCTCCGGTCTCCGCCGGCCTCACCCTCAGCCGGGCGATCGTCCGCGACATGGTCCCGCCCGAGGAGGCGGCGAGCATGATCGGCTACGTCACCATGGGCATGGCGCTCATCCCGATGGTGGTGCCGGTCCTCGGCGGGGTCCTCGACGAGGTCTTCGGCTGGCAGTCGATCTTCGCCTTCACCTTCGTCTTCGGCCTCGCGGTGACCGCCCTCGTCTGGGCCGACCTCGGCGAGACCAACCGCGCGACCTCCCCGAGCATGATGGCGCAGATGCGCGCCTATCCCGAACTCCTGCGCTCGGCGCGCTTCTGGGGCTACTCGGCGACGGCGGCGCTCGCCTCGGGGACGTTCTTCGCCTTCCTCGGCGGCGGCCCCTGGGTCGCGACCCACGTCCTCGGCCTCACGCCGTCGACCTTCGGCTTCTACTTCGGCTTCATCTCGGCCGGCTACGTCGTCGGCAACTTCCTCTCCGGGCGCTACGCGATGCGCGTCGGGCTGAACCGGATGATGCTCGCGGGCGGCCTCGTCTGCACGGCGGGGCTCGTGCTCGCGCTCGGGTTCCTCGCCGCGGGGCTGGTGACGCCGCTCACCTTCTTCGGGGCGATGCTCTTCGTCGGGGTCGGCAACGGCCTGCTCCTGCCGAGCGCCAACGCCGGCATCGTCTCGGTCGAGCCGCACCTCGCCGGCTCGGCCTCGGGCCTCGGCGGCGCGCTCCTCGTCGGCGGCGGCGCGGCGATGTCGGTGCTCGGCGGCGCGCTCCTCGGCCCCGGCTCCGGGGCCTGGCCGCTCCTCTGGGTGATGTTCGCGACGAGCGCGCTCGGCCTCGTCGGCATCTTCGTCGTGATGAGGGCCGACGCCCGTGTCCGCTGACCCCGCGTCTGGTCCCGATCCGACGGCGGCGCGCCTCGCCGCCAACGCCCGCGGCGCGACCTTCATGTCCCTCGCCATGCTGGGGTTCTCGGGGAACGACGCCTTCCTGAAGAGCGTCTCCGCCGACCTCGCGCTCTCGCAGGCGGTGTTCCTGCGGAGCCTCGTCACCACGCTCCTCATCGCCGCGATCGCGGCGGCGCGGGGCGGCCTCCGCTTCCGGCCGGGCCGGCGCGACCGCCGCCTGATCGCGCTGCGCTCGGTCGCCGAGATCGGTGGCACGGTCTGCTTCCTGACCGCGCTCTTCAACATGCCGATCGCGAGCGCGTCGGCGATCCTGCAGAGCGTGCCCCTCGCCGTCACCTTCGCCGCAGCGATCTTCTTCGGCGAGCCGGTCGGCTGGCGGCGCTACCTCGCGATCGTCGTCGGCTTCGCGGGGGTGCTCCTCGTCATCCGCCCCGGAAGCGGGAGCTTCAACGTCTATGCGCTCTGGGCGGTCGCCGCGATCGTCTTCATCGTCATCCGCGACCTCTCCACCCGGCGGCTGTCGCCCGAGGCGCCCGCGGCCTACGTCGCGCTCGTCTCCTCGGCGGTGCTGACCGTCGCCGCCGCGCTCGCCGGCGGGTTCGAGGACTGGCAGCCGGTCGCGGCGCGCCACGTCGGCGCCCTGCTCGTCGCCTCGGGGTGCCTCGTCGTCGGCTACCTCTTCGGCGTCCACGCCATGCGCACCGGCGAGATCGGCGCGGTCCAGCCCTTCCGCTACACGCTCCTCGTCTGGGCGATGATCTTCGGCATCGTCATGTTCGGCGAATGGCCCGACGCCGCGATGCTCGCGGGGAGCGCCATCGTCGTCGGCGCCGGCCTCTTCACCCTCTACCGCGAGCGGCGACTGGAGCATCGCGCCCCGGGGCGTTAGAGAGAAGCGACGGCAACGAAGGAGGCGAGCGTGCGGGTTGCGTGCATCGGCGAGTGCATGGTCGAGCTGACCCTCCCCCGGGAGGCGGGCGGCGCGACGCGGGTCGGCTTCGCCGGCGATACCTTCAACGCGGCGGTCTATCTCAAGCGGTCGGCGCCGGAGATCGAGGTCGCCTACGTCACCGCGGTCGGGACCGACGCGCTTTCCGAGGGGATGGTCGCGGCCTTCGCGGCGGAGGACATCGACACGAGCCTCGTCGAGCGCCGCGCCGACCGCGCGCCCGGGCTCTACGCGATCAGCGTCGACGCGAAGGGCGAGAGGAGCTTCACCTACTGGCGCGACAGCGCGGCGGCGCGGACGCTGTTCCTGCCCCCCGCCCACGTCACCCCCGACCGCCTCGCGGGCTTCGGGCTCGTCTATCTCTCGGGGATCACCGTCGCGATCCTGACCGAGGAGGGGCGCAAGGCGCTCCTCGACTTCCTGCCCGGCTACCGGGCCGCGGGGGGCAAGGTCGCCTTCGACTCGAACTACCGCCCGCGCCTCTGGCCCGACCCCGACACCGCGCGGCGCGAGCTCGCGGCGTTCTGGCGGCTGACCGACGTCGGCCTCCCCTCGGTCGACGACGAGATGGCGCTCTGGGGCGACCGCGACGAGGCCGCCGTCGTCGCCCGCCTGCACGGCTTCGGCGTCCGCGAGGGCGCGCTCAAGCGCGGCGCGACCGGACCGCTGCCCCTCGGGGCGTGCGACGACCTGCCGGCCTTCCCGCCGGCGGCGCGCGTCGTCGACACCACCGCCGCCGGCGACAGCTTCAACGGCGCCTATCTCGCCGCGCTCATGCGCGGCGCCGACGCCGCCGGCCGCCTCGCCGCCGGACACGCGATGGCGGCCGAGGTCATCGGCCACCCCGGCGCGATCGTCCCGCGGTAGTCAGCGCCAGCCGAGCGCCGGCGCGACGTGGGTGAGGATCGCCTCGAGCACGTGGACGTTGTAGTCGACCCCGAGCTGGTTCGGCACGGTCAGGAGCAGCGTGTCGGCCTCGGCGATCGCCTCGTCCGCCGCGAGCTGCTCGACGAGCCGGTCGGGCTCGTCGGCGTAGGAGCGCCCGAAGACCGCGCGGACGTTCTCCTCGATGTAGCCGATCGAGTCCGCACTCTCGCCAGAGCGCCCGAAGTAGAGGCGGTCCTGGTCGTTGACGAGCGCGAAGATGCTGCGGCTGACCGAGACCCGCGGCGCGCGGGCGTGGCCGGCCTCCTTCCACGCCGCGCGGTAGGCGCGGATCTGCCGCGCCTGCTGGACGTGGAGCGGTTCGCCGCCCTCGTCGAACTTCAGGGTCGAGCTCTGGAGGTTCATCCCGAGCTTCGCCGCCCAGACCGCGGTCGCGTCGGTCGCCGAGCCCCACCAGATCCGCTCCTTCAGGCCCTCGGAGAACGGCTCGAGCCGGAGGAGCCCGGGCGGGTTCGGGAACATCGGCCGCGGGTTGGGCTCGGCGAAGCCCTTGCCGTCGAGGAGCCGGAGGAAGAGCTCGGCGTGGCGCCGCGCCATGTCGGCGTCGCTCTCGCCCTCGCCGGGGCCGTAGCCGAAGTGGCGCCAGCCGTCGATCACCTGCTCGGGCGAGCCGCGGCTGATCCCGAGCTGGAGGCGGCCGCCGGCGATGAGGTCGGCGGAGCCCGCGTCCTCGGTCATGTAGAACGGGTTCTCGTAGCGCATGTCGATGACGGCGGTGCCGATCTCGATGCGGCTGGTGCGCGCGCCCATCGCCGCGAGGAGCGGGAAGGGCGAGGCGAGCTGGCGGGCGAAATGGTGGACGCGGACGTAGGCGCCGTCGATGCCGAGCTCCTCGGCGGCGACCGCGAGCTCGATCGACTGGACGAGCGCGTCGCGGCCCGAGCGGGTGCCGGAGCCCTGCGCGGGCGACCAGTGCCCGAAGGAGAGAAACCCGATCTTCTTCACGCCCGCCTCCGTCACGCTGCCCCGCCGCGCCCCGCAACCTAAGCGCGCCGGCGCGGGAGGCAAGCGGTGGCGCCGCGGTCAGCCGGCAGCGCCGACGAGCACCGGGTCGGGGCGCCAGAGCTCGGGGAAGAGCCGCTCGAGGTTCTCGATCTTCGGAAGGTCGTTGTGGACGATGTAGGGCTGCGTCGGGTTCAGCGTCAGGTAGTCCTGGTGGTAGTCCTCGGCGCGGTAGAAGGCCCGGTCGGGCTCGATCGTGGTCGCGAGCGGCTTGCGGAAGACGCCGGCGCCGTCGAGCTGGGCGACGTAGGCCGCCGCGACCTTCGCCTGGTCGGCATCCTGCGGGAAGATCGTCGAGCGGTACTGGGTGCCGGTGTCGGGGCCCTGGCGGTTGAGCTGGGTCGGGTCGTGGGCGACCGAGAAGTAGATCTGGAGGAGCTTGCCGTAGCTGATCTCCGCCGGGTCGTAGGTGATCTCGACCGCCTCGGCGTGTCCGGTCCGCCCCGAGCCGACGACCCGGTACTTCGCGGTCTCGGCCGTGCCGCCGGCGTAGCCCGAGACCGCGTTGCTGACGCCGTCGACGTGCTGGAAGACGCCCTGCACGCCCCAGAAGCAGCCGCCGGCGAGGACCGCGGTCGCGGTCCCGGCGTGCGGCGCCTCGTCGAGGGCGGGCGGCGGGATGGCGATGCCCTCCTCGGCCTGCGCGGGAACGAGCCCGGCGCCGAGGCCGAGCGCCGCCGCGGCGGCGATGGCCGCGGCGGCGACAAGGACGGGAAATCTGCGTTTCATCGGTCGGCTCCCTCGAGGGTTCGCCCGCGGTACGCCGCACCGCCGCCCGATGTTACACCGGGCGGCGGCGGAGCCGATCAAGAGCGCGCGAGCGTCAGCCCGCGCGCGAGGCACTCTCGCCGGAGGGCGCGGTCGCGCTCGCGTGGGAGGTGCGGCGTAATGTCGCAGAACCGCCGGCTATGCCCGCGTCATGCGGCGAACCGGCGCCGGAGCCCGGCGAAAAGACGCCGGAGCTCGCCCCCGGGCGCCGCCCCGGGGACGGACGCGGGGACTGCGCCGCGCCCGACGTCGCCCGCGGCACCGGCGAGCCAGTCGTCGGCCCAGAGCCGGCCGGCGGCGAAGAGCGTGCGCAGGTGCTCGGGGTCGGCGTCGAGGCGGTCGGCGACCGGCAGCGACGCCTCCGGGCCGAGGATGCGGTGGATGCGCGGCACGCGCACGCCCTGGCTGGCCGCCCAGTCGAGCATGCGGAGCTCGGCGAGGAGCGGGGCGCCGAAGGCGAGCTCGGCGGTGCGCGCGAGGGTCTCGGCGGCGGTGTGGGGCAGCTCGCGGCTGTCCGGGTTGAGCTGGACGAGCAGGATGTCGCGGCTCGCGGCATCGTCGAGCAGCGGCAAGAGCGCCGGATTGCCGGCATAGCCGCCGTCCCAGTAGGCGGCGCCGTCGATCTCGACCGGCGGGCTCAGCTGCGGCAGGCAGGCCGAGGCGACCACGGCCTCGACGTCGATCGCCGCGCCCGAGAAGGTGCGGGGCCGCCCGGTGCGCGCGTCGGTGGCGGTGACGTGGACGCGGATGGGGCCGGCGGCGACGGCGGCGAAGTCGAAGCGCTCGGCGAGGATCGCGCGCAGGGGGTCGAGGCCGAGCGGGTTGAGGAGCCCCGGGGGCGCGAGGCGGGCGAGGCCCTCGAGCATGTGGTAGCCGGGGGTGCGGGCGAGCTGCTCGCGCATCGTGCGCCGGAGCGGCGAGACGCGGGCCGCCTCGCCCACCGCCTCCCAGAAGCCGGCGAGCGCCTCCCGGGCGCCGTCGCGGCCATCGCGGGCGTAGCCGTCGGCGAGGGCGACGGCGTTCATCGCGCCGGCGCTGGTGCCGCTGACCGCGGCGGGCTCGAAGCGGCCGTCCTCGAGCAATCGGTCGAGGACGCCCCAGGTCAGCGCGCCGTGAGCGCCGCCACCCTGCAGTGCGAGGTGGACCGGACGCCGCGCGCCCCGGCCGGTAATGCGCTCCATCGGCGCCTCCGTATCCGTGTTGCAGTGCAGCAAAGATAGGGGCGCCGCCGGTGACAGCAACCCGGGATCACCGTTCCGGCACCTCGGCGTCGGGGTCGCGGAGGTCGAGGACGTCGAGCATCGTGTACTCGCCCGGCGGCTGGCCCTGCCCCCAGAGCGCCGCGCGGACGGCGCCGCGGGCGAAGAGGGCGCGGTCGGTGGCGACGTGGCCGAGGCTGACGCGCTCCCCCGGGCCGGCGAAGATCACCTCGTGCTCGCCGATGACATCGCCGCCGCGCAGGCTGGCGAAGCCGATCGCCCCGACGGCGCGGGCGCCGGTGAAGCCGTCGCGGCCGCGCTCGGCGGCGTCGGCAAGGTTGACGCGGCGGCCGGCGGCGGCGGCCTCGCCGAGCATGAGCGCGGTGCCCGAGGGGGCGTCGAGCTTGGCGCGGTGGTGCATCTCGACGATCTCGATGTCGTAGTCGGGACCGAGCGCCGCGGCGACGCGGCGGGTGAGCGCGGTCAGGAGGTTGACGCCGACGCTCATGTTGCCCGAGCGGACGATGACCGCATGGCGGGCGGCAGCGGCGAGGCGCTCGAGATCGCCGCGCTCGAGCCCGGTCGTGCCGATGACGTGGACGAGCCGGGCCTGCGCCGCGAGGTCGCCGTGGGCGACGGTCGCGGCCGGCGAGGTGAAGTCGAGCACCGCCTGGCTCCGGGCGAAGACCTCGAGCGGATCGTCCTCGACGACGACGCCGAGGGGCGTCGCCCCCATCGCCTCGCCGAGATCCCGGCCGGTCCACGCGTGCCCCGGCCGGACGGTGACCCCGCTCAACCGCGCTCCCGGGGTGGCGAGCACCTCGCGGGCGAGCATCCGTCCCATGCGGCCGGACACGCCGACCACCGCGATTCCCACGTCTTCCGCCATTGCGAGCCTCCCGCGACCCTTGACACCGCACGGACGCGATAGGATCTGACCCGCATGGCAAAGACAAGATCCCTGACCGGAAGCGGTTCCCCGACCCAGCGCCAGCTGCGCGTCGGCGAGGTCATCCGGCGCGCCCTGTCGGAGATCCTCTCCCGCGGCGAGCTCCACGATCCCGACCTCGCCCACGTCTCGGTGACCGTCGCCGAGGTGCGGGTGTCGCCGGACCTGAAGCAGGCGACGGCGTACGTGCTGCCGCTCGGGGGGGTGAACACCGCCGAGGTCGTGCGCGCGCTCGGGCGCAACCGGGTGGAGCTCCGGCGGCTCGTCACCGACCGCATCGACCTCCGCTTCTCGCCGGAGCTCGCCTTCCAGCCCGACACGCGCTTCGACCAGATGGACCGCACCCGCGAGCTCCTGCGCTCGCCCGAGGTCCGGCGCGACATCGACGATTTCGAGGACTGAGCGGCGATGGCGCGGGGCAAGCGCGGCCGGCCGGTCCACGGCTGGCTGATCGTCGACAAGCCGGCGGGCGTCACCTCCGCGGCGGTGGTCGCCAAGGCGAAGTGGGCGCTCGGGGCGCAGAAGGCCGGGCACGCCGGCACCCTCGACCCCGCCGCGACCGGGCTCCTCGCGCTCGCCTTCGGCGAGGCGACGAAGACGGTTCCCTACGTCACCGATGCCCGCAAGGCCTACCGCTTCACGGTGCGCTGGGGCGCCGCGACCACGACCGACGACGCCGCGGGGGCGGTGATCGCCGCGTCGGACGCCCGGCCCGACCGGGCGGCGATCATCGCGGCGCTGCCGGAGTTCACCGGCGAGATCATGCAGGTGCCGCCGCAGGTGTCGGCGGTGAAGGTCGACGGCGCGCGCGCCTACGACCTCGCCCGCGCCGGCGAGACCCTCGACCTCGCGGCGCGGCCGCTCTTCGTCGAGAGCCTCGCGCTCGTGGCGCTGCCCGACCGCGACACCGCCGAGTTCGAGATGGTCTGCGGCAGGGGCGGCTACGTCCGCAGCATCGCCCGCGACCTCGGGGCGCGGCTCGGCTGCCTCGGCCACGTCGCGGCGCTGCGGCGGCTGTGGTCGGGGCCGTTCGACCTCGCCGACGCGATCGACTGGGCGACGCTGGAGGCGGAAGCGAAGTCGCCCGCCCTCGACGCGCGGCTCCTGCCGGTGCAGGCCGCGCTCGCCGGGCTGCCGGAAGTCGCGTGCCCCGAGCACGTCGCGGCGCGGCTCCTCAACGGCAACGCCATGCCGCTGCCGGCGCCGGTGGGGGTCGAAGAGGGCGAGACCGTCTGGGCGAGCCGGGCGGGGGTGCCGCTCGCGGTCGGCGCGTGGCGGGCGGGGGCGCTGCACCCGACCCGGGTCTTCGTCCTCGACTGATGGCGGGCTGGCGCGAGCGCGCGCGCCGGGTCGCGCGGCGCGTCTCCGGCACCGTCGAGCCCCGGGCGCTCGTCCTCGCCGGGCTCTTCGCCGCCTGCATCTGGGCCTTCGTCCGGCTCGCCGACGAGGCGCTCGAAGGCGAGGCGGCGGGCTTCGACACCGCGATCCTCCTCGGCCTGCGCAACCCCGCCGACCCCTCGGACCCGATCGGGCCGGGGTGGCTCGAGGAGGTGGCCCGCGACGTCACCGCCCTCGGCAGCATGACGATCCTGATCGGGATGACGCTCGCCGCGGCCGCCTACCTGTGGCTCGCCGGCAAGCGCCGCTCGGTCGCGCTCGTCCTCGCCTCGGTCGGCGGCGGGATCGCGGCGTCGAGCCTCTTCAAGCGCGGGTTCGACCGCCCGCGGCCCGACCTCGTGCCGCACGCGACCGAGGTCTACACCGCGAGCTTCCCGTCGGGGCACGCGATGCTGGCGGCGGTGACCTACCTGACCCTCGCCGCGATGCTGGCGCGGGTGCAGCCGACGCGGGCGCTGAAGGTCTACCTCTTCGCGCTCGCCGCGTTCATCACCATGCTCGTCGGGGCGAGCCGGGTCTACCTCGGCGTCCACTGGCCGACCGACGTGCTCGCCGGCTGGACCGCGGGCGCGGCGTGGGCGCTCGCCTGCTGGCTCGTCGCCGCGTGGCTCGGCGGGCGGCAGGGAGACGACGCGGGGTAGCCGCGACGGCTCGGAGAGACCTCCGCGAAAGGGCTCCGATGCGCCCGGAGGGCGCGCCGTCTCGCGCGCGAGACGGGGGTCAAGTCGTTGATATTGAAGGATTGTCCGTGTCGCGTTAACCGTCCGTTCATACTCGCATAACGAGTATGAACGGACGGCCCTGACGATCGACCGCCAGCCGGGTCCCGGCCCGAAAGGCCGAAGCACTGCTTCGGCCGGGCCGTTCGC
>CAZEGY010000086.1:0-10864 GCA_964511815.1 uncultured Rhodovulum sp. | reverse complement strand
GCCTCGTCGATGCCGGCCACGTCGTTGAACGTCACCTTCCCCGACTTCTCGGTCAAGAGCTTGGCCTTGGACTTGCCGAAGCCCATGGCGCCGCCGCGGCCGCCGCCCTGCATCCGGTTCATGAAGAAGATCCAGACGCCGATCAGCAGCAGGAACGGCAGCCAGAGACCGAGCGCCGACATGAAGCCCGACTGCTCCTGCGGCGCCGCCTGGATCTCGACCTTGTTGGTGCGAAGCTCGGGAATGACGTCGCTGCCGCGCGGCTGGATGGTCTGGAACGCGGCGCCGTCGACGCCGGTGACGTAGACGCGCTCGCCGTCGAGGCGGACGGCGGCGACCTGCCCGGAGTCGACCCGGTTCAGGAAGTCCGAGTAGCTGATCTCACGTCCCATCGAGGTGCGGCTGCCGTTCGAGAAGACGTTAAACAGCGCCACCATCAGCAGGAAGAGGATGATCCAGAACGCGATGTTCTTGGTATTGCCCACGGGTATCGTCTCCTCGGAAAGCCCGAAAGGCAGGCTTGCCCGCCCACTCCGGCCTGTCTGGTTAACATAAGGGCTGGTGGGGCGGATTCAACGCATTATCTCCGGCGACCCACGGAGGGGCCAGCGCCGAGACCCGGCGGAAGGCCCAGGGCGACCCCGGGCACAGCACCGGCGCCGCCACCAGCGCGTCGCCGTCCCAGACCGCGGGGGTGGTCAGGAGCGCCTCGCGGGCGAGGCCCGACGCCCGCCAGTCCGCCACCCGGGCGAGCCCCGCCGTGCCGAGCGCGCCGATCGTCGCGCGTCCGTCCGCCGCGGGCGGCCGGGCGACGAGCCGCCAGCGCCCGTCCCAGACCCCGTGGGCCGCCGGCACCGGCGCGGCGACCCGTGCCGGCTCGCGGCGGATGGCGATCCGGCCGCGGCGCGGGCGGACGACGCAGCCGTGGAGGGTCAGGCCGAGGCCGACCCTGCCGCCGGCGACCGCGGCGCGCGCAGCCTCGAGTGCGGCGAGGCGGGGACGGTAGCGCGCCCCCGAGACCCAGCAGAGCGCCGCGGCGAGGAGCCGGAGCGCGAGCTCGGCCGGCGCCTCGGCGAGGGCGGTGGCGTCGATCTCGACGTCGCCCGCCTCGCCGGCGGTCAGGTGCGCCCGGGCGAGCGCCGCCGTCGCCTCGTCGAGCGCCGCGCGCGCGCGCGCCATCGCCGCGGCGGTGGCGGCGAGGCGCTCGGGGCCGAGGCCGAGGGGGGCGAGGAGCGGCAGCGCCGCCCGCGCCCGCACCCGGTCGAAGCGGGGGTCGTCGTTGCTCGGGTCGTCGGCCCAGCCGATGCCCTCGGCGGCGAGCCAGTCGCGCAGCGCCGCCCGGCGCGCGGCGAGGAGCGGGCGGAGCCAGAGGAGGCCGTCGCGGGCGGTGACCGGCGCCATCGCCGCGAGCCCGTCGACGCCCGAGCCGCGGGCGAGGCGCATCAGGAAGGTCTCCGCCTGGTCGTCGAGGGTGTGGCCGAGGGCGACGGCGGCGATCCCCGCCTCGCGCGCCCACGCGGCGACGAGGCCGTGCCGGGCCTCGCGGGCGCGGTCCTGGAGGTTGCCGGCGAGGGGGTCGCTGCCGCGCTCCCAGCGGCGGACGGCGTGGGGGATGGCGAGGCGGGCGCAGAGCGCGGCGACGGCGGCGGCCTCGGCGGCGCTGCCGTCGCGGAGGCCGTGGTCGACGGTCACCGCCCGGAGCGGGCGGCCGCCGTGGCGGTGGAGAAGAAGGAGCAGCGCGACCGAATCGCCGCCGCCCGACACCGCGACGCCGAGCGGGCCGGGCGGGGCCGGGGCGATCGCGGCGGCGATCCGCGCCGCGAGGTCCGGGGGCGTCACTGGCAGCCGAAGGCCTGGCGCTGCGAGGGCACCTCGGCGGCCTCGGCCGACCCCGGGTAGCGGCTCGCCACCTCGGTCAGCGTCAGGCAGGCCTCCTGGACGTTGCCGAGCTCCTTCAGGCTCGATGCCAGCCGGGAGAGCGCCCGGGGCGCGAGCGGCCCCTGCGGAGCGCCGCTGAAGGCGTCGAGGAAGCCGCGCGCGGCCCCGCGCCAGTCGGCGGTGGCGGCGAGGGCCTCGCCGCGGCGGAACTGCGCCTCGGTCGAGAGCGGCCCGCCGGGGTAGTCCGCGAGGAAGGCCGCGAAGGCCGCCGCGGCGCCGGCGTTGTCGCCGGCCTCGGCCTTGGCCTTCGCCGCGTCGAAGTCGGCCTGCTCGCTCGCCACGAGCTCGCCCGACTGCGCCGGCGCGACCGACGCCGCGACCGGGCGCGGCCGCGGGCCGGTGAGGCCGCCGCCGAGGGGCTCGGGCGTCCCGGGCAGGAAGCTCGTGTCGCCGCCCTCGAGCTCGGTCACCCGGAACTCGAGGTCGCCCGCCCGGTTCGAGGCGTCGTCGACGATGCGGCGGAGGTCGTTGGTCAGCACGTCGACCCGGTCGGTCAGGCGGCGGAGCTCGGCCTCGAGCTGGTCGAGGCGGGTCAGTGCGGTCGCCGCGTCGGAGGGCAGGCCGCGCGCCGCGCCGGTCCGGACGAGCTCGTTCCTGAGCTCCTGGATCTGGCCGGCGAGGACGCCGAGCTCGGCCTTGACGTCGGCGACCGTCTGCTCGGCCGCGGCCGGCGACGGCGCCACCGCCCCCGTCACCGCGGCGAACGCGAGAAAGACCGCCGTAAGTGCAACGCGCATGGGGGAACCTCCGCCCGGGACCCTAAGCGATCACGCCCCCGGACCGCCAGTCACGACCGTGACAGCGCGGCGGTTCTGGGCGAAGCAGCTCTCTTCCGGGCAGGTCGCGACCGGGCGCTCGCGGCCGAAGGTGATGATCGAGATGCGACTGTCGGGGATGCCCTGGCTCACCATGTAGTTGCGAACGGCGCTCGCCCGGCTCGAGCCGAGGGCGAGGTTGTACTCCGTCGTGCCGCGCTCGTCGGCGTGGCCCTCGATGGTGATCGGCAGCGTCGGGTTCGACTGGAGCCAGCCGATCTGGGCGTCGAGGATGCCCATCGCCTGCGCGTTCAGCGTCGACTGGTCGACGGTGAAGAGCACCCGGTCGCTGATCGAGGTGCCGGGAAGCGTGCCGCCGCCGGGGAGCGCGCCGGTGCCGACGCCGTCGGCGCCGAGCCCGCCGGCGCCGCCGCTGTAGCCGGCGTTCGCGCCGTAGGGCACCGGCTCGTCGCCCATCCGCCCGCAGGCCGAGGCGAGGAGCGCCACCAGCAGGAGCGCGGTCCCGGTGCGCATCGACGTCCGCATCGTCATTGTCCCAATCCCTTTCCTGGCCTTTCCGGCCCTTGTCGTCACGACAGCAGCCCCGACCACGACGGCTCGGAAGCGAAGCCCTGGGTCGGCACCTGGCGGAGGTTACGCCCGGTGACGTCGACCGAATAGACCTGCGGGCCGCCGCTCGCGCCCGGCGCCTCGCGGTAGAACATCAGCACCCGCCCGTTCGGCGCCCACGACGGACCCTCGTCGATGTAGCTGCCGGTCAGCAGCTTCTCGCCCGAGCCGTCGGTGCGCATCACCCCGATGTGGAAGCGCCCGCCCGCGATCTTGGTGAAGGCGATGAGGTCGCCGCGCGGCGACCACACCGGGGTCGCGTAGCGCCCGTCGCCGAAGCTGATCCGGCTGGCCTCGCCGCCCGCCGCCGACATGACGTAGAGCTGCTGGGTGCCGCCGCGGTCGCTCTCGAAGACGATGCGGTTGCCGTCGGGCGAGAACGAGGGCGAGGTGTTGATCGCGCTCCCCCGCGTCAACTGGGTCTCGCCCCGCCCGCCGATGTCGCCGACGAAGAGGTCGGCGCCGGTGCCGACCGTGCGCGAGTAGACGACGCGCCGGCCGTCCGGCGAGAAGCGCGGCGCGAAGGTCATGCCCGAGGCGTCGGAGATCACCGTCTGCGCCCGGCCGCCGCCCTCGAGCATCATCACCTTCGGCGCCCCGCTGGCGTAGCTGGTGAAGAGCACCCGCCGGGCGTCGGCCGAGAGCCGCGGCGTCAGCACCAGCGCCGAGCCGTCGGTCAGCATCACCGGGTTCGCCCCGTCGTAGTCCATGATGCCGAGCTGCTTGCGCCGCGCCTCCTTCGGGCCGCTCGACGCGACGTAGGCGACGCGGCTGTCGAAGTAGCCGCCCTCGCCGGTCAGCCGCGCGTAGACCTGGTCCGCGACCTTGTGGGCGAGCCGCCGCCAGTTGGCGGTCGAGCCGTCGAACTGGAGCCCGTCGCCGAGCGGCGCCTGGGCGAAGACGTCCCAGAGCCGGAAGCGGACGTTCGCCCGGTCGCCGCTGACCCCGACCGCGCCGGTGACGAGCGCCTGGGCGTTGACCGCCTTCCAGTCGGCGAAGGCGACGGGCGCGTCGAAGCTCGTCACCGTCGCGATGTGCGCCGAGGCCGGCACCTCGCGGAAGAGGCCGGTCCCGGTCAGGTCGTCGATGACGACCTGGGTGATCTGCCGGGCGAGATCGCCCCCCGCCCCGCCGTCGGCGACGAAGGCCGGCACCGCGAACGGCATCGGCTCGACGACGCCTTCGGTGATCTCGATCCTGAGCGGCGCCTGCGCGACGGCGGCGAAGGGCCGGAGAGCGAGGGCCGCCGGCACGCCGATGAGCAGGTTGCGCCGGAAACGGTCTACCATGACACCATCCCTTCGGGGTTGAAGACGACTTCGAGGTTCCGCCACTGCGCATACTTCTCGCGCGGCAGGTCCGTATAGGGGGAACAGCGGATGAGCGCCCGCCGGCCGGCCTCGAAGGCGCTCTTGTAGCGGGCGTCCGACATCGACGCCGGCTCGATCAGCCGGATCGAGCCGTTGACGACCGAGCCGTCGGCGTTGAGCTCGGCGGCGAGCGTCACCTTGAGCTCCTGGGCGTCGCGAAGGCCCGCGGGCACGTTCCAGCAACGCTGGACGGCGAGCTTCAGCCCGTCCTTCTCCGCCCCCGTCATCGGCGGCCCCGCCGGCAGCGAGGTCGCCGCAGAGGTCGACGCCGCGGGCGGCGCGGGCCGGTCCTCGGAGGGGGGCGCGGGCGCGGCGGCGGGCTTCACCGCTGGCGCCGGGGAGTCGGCCGGCGCCGGCTGGGCGCTGCGGCGCCGCCGCTCCTGCTCGACCTCGCGCTTCAGCGCGGTCATCACCGTCTCGGCCTCGGGGTCGGCGGGCCTCTGCGGCCGCTCGGGCCGGGCCACGGGACGGCGCGAGGTGGTGAGCGCGAGCGGGGCCTCGGGCACCGCCTCGGGTGCGGGCGTCGGCGCCGCGGCCTCGGGGGCGGCGGGCGTGCGCTCGGGTTCGGGCTCGGCGGCGGGCTCGGGGGCGCGGACGGGTTCGGGGATGTCGGCGGGGCGGAGGCTCTCCTCGGGCGCCGGGGTCGGGTCGGGCTCGACGCGGACCGCCGGGCGCGCCGGCGGCGCCGCCGCGGTGGGCGGCTCGGCGGGCGCCGGTGCCGGCGCGGCCCGCGGCGCCTCGGGCGCCGGCGGGGGCGCGAGCACCGCGACCTGCTGGTCGGGGGTCTCGGGGGCGGTGTCCGAGATCTCGGGTTCGGGCTCCGGCGCGGGCTCCGGGGTCGGCTCCGGGTCCGGCGCGGGGGCGGCGACCGGCGCCGGGGCCGGGCGCGCGCGGGGCGGGGCGGCGGGGGCCATCTCCTCGCGCGGGGCGTCGGTCGTCGCCTGCGCGGCGGCGAAGTCCGCCTCGGAGACGAAGCTCACATCGGTCACGCGGATCGTCTCGCGCTCCCGCGGCCCGAACCACGGCAGCCCGAAGACCGCGAGCGCGATGAAGGCGCCGTGGCCGATGGCCGAGATCCTGGTTCCGGTGCGCATCGCCGCGATTTCAGCCGTCCGATCCGTTGGCCGATCCGTCGGCCGCCCCGTCGAACCTCGGCCCGCCCTGCTCGGTCACGAGCCCGATGTTGCGGAAGCCGCTGGCGTTCAGCGCCCCCATCACCTGCATGACGTTCTCGTAGGGGATCACGCCGTCGGCGCGCAGGAAGATCTTGTCGCTCTTGCGCTCCTCCGAGACGGCGCGGAGCAGCGGCACCAGCCGCTCGCGGCCGATCTCCTCGTTCTGGACGAGGATGCGGCCGTCGGCGGCGAGGGCGATCGTCAGCGGCTCCTCCTGCTCGGTCGGGAGCGGCGCGGCGGCGGTCTTCGGCAGCGCGATCGGCACGCCGACGGTGAGCAGCGGGGCGGCCACCATGAAGATGATGAGGAGGACGAGCATCACGTCGACCATCGGCGTGACGTTGATCTCGGCCATCGGCCGGCGGCGGGTGCGCCGGCGCGCCGCCCGGCCGCGGCCCGCCCCCTGCAGCGACGCGCCCATGTCAGGCGGCCCGGTCGAGCTGGCGCGAGAGGATCATCGAGAACTCGTCGGAGAAGCTCTCGTAGCCGCCGATGAGCTGGTCGGTGTCCTGGCCGAGCTTGTTGTAGAAGACGACGGCCGGGATCGCGGCGAGAAGGCCGAGCGCGGTGGCGAGCAGCGCCTCGGCGATGCCGGGCGCGACCACGGCGAGGTTGGTCGACTGCTGGAGCGCGATCTCCTCGAAGGCGTGCTTGATCCCCCAGACGGTGCCGAAGAGGCCGACGAAGGGCGCGATCGAGCCGGTGGTGGCGAGGAAGTTCAGCCCCTTGGTCAGGACGTCCGACTCGCGCTGGATCGCAACGCTCATCGCCCGCTCGATCCGTGCCTGGGTGCCGGCGATCAGTCCGCCGTCCTGGCGGTGCGAGCGCCGCCACTCGGTCATGCCGGCGGCGAAGATCCGTGCCGAGCCGCCGACCGGGTCGGGGCCGATGCGCTCGTAGACGGTGTCGAGCGGCTCGCCCGACCAGAAGTCCTGGTCGAAGGCCGCCGCCTCCTCGCGGGCGCGGCGGACGTCGAGGATCTTCTGGACGATGATCGCCCACGACCAGAAGGACGCGGCGATGAGCACGAGCATCACCAGCTTGACGGTGATGGTCGCGCGGAAGAAGAGGGCGAGCAGCGAAAAGTCGATCTGCTGCGCGGCGGCGAGGGTCTCGGTTTCCATTGCTTGCCTGTCCGGGGTACTGCCTGCTCGGGGGCGGCCGCGGTTCATCCCCGGCTCTGCGCCGAACCATAGCGCATTTGCGCGGGCTTGTGGCGAAATTCCCGTGGGCTGTCTAGGGGCCGGCGTCCGCGACTGTCGGTCCCGTGAGCGCCGCGCGGACCTCCGCCGGCACCCGCGCCGCGCGCCCGTCGCGTCCGATGCAGACGAGGGTGACCTTCGCCCGCACCAGCGTGGTGCCGCCGCGGAGCACGTCCTGCGCCATCTCGATGCGCGCGCCGCCGATCGCGGTCACCGTCGTCGTCACGACGAGTTCGTCCTCGAGGCGTGCCGGCGCGAGGTAGTCGACCGCGACCGCGCGGACCGCGAAGACGACGCCCTGCGCCGCGCTGAGCGCGGTCTGGCTGATGCCGAGGGCGAGGAGCGCCTCGGAGCGCGCCCGCTCGATGAATTTCAGGTAGTTGGCGTAGTAGACGATGCCGCCGGCGTCGGTGTCCTCGTAGTAGACGCGGAGCGGGAAGGCGAAGCTCATGCGCCGGGATGGCGGATGGCGCGAACCGCTCCCGCGGGGTCGACCTCGCAGGCGTGCAGGCGCTCGCTGCCGGAGCCGGTGGCGTCGGTCACCGTGACGATGGCGCCGCCCTCGGGCGTGGCGCCGGCCGGGGTCGCGGTCACCGCCGCGACCGGCTTGCCGACGTGCGCCGCCACCGCCGCGGCGCAGGCGGCGACCGCCGGCCCGGGCTCGGCCGCGGGCGCGGGTTCCGGGGCCGGCGCGGCCGCACAGCCGGCGAGGCCGAGCATCACGAAAAGGAGAACGGGGCGCGGCATGACTCTCCCCCGGGGACGATTCGCAGCCCCGCCGGGGGAGGCGGGGCCGCGCTGGAGCGGGCGGGGAGCTATTCCCCGGCGACGAGGACGTCGAAGGTCGAGATCGTCGAGTCGAGCTCGACGACGCAGCGATAGTCGACGCCGCCCGCGCTCGCCGTGTAGATGGTGGCGCCGGACTTGGTGGACGCGGTCGGGAACACGGTGACGGTCGCCGGATCGACGCCGGCGAGCTGTGCCGCCCGGGCCGCGCACGCCGCCTCGCCGGGCGACTGGATCGGTGCCGGCGGTGGTGGCGGCTCCCGGTGGCAGGCCGCCACCAGGATCGGGACCGCGACGAGGGCCGCTAAGCCGAACTTGGTCATCTAGAACCTCCTTCTCGGCGCGCCGGCCCGGCGCGCCCTCCTTCGGTAGCAACCGCGGCCGATCCCGGCAATAGACCGGCGGAACCGGTGGCGAGCCTTCGCCGTCGCCGCCACGTCCGTGGTATTCTGGCTGACCCGGCCGATTCCGGGCCGGGTCAGCCAACCCGGAGGGCGCGAAATGGGAGTGATCATCGGATCGGGCCGCGACGACATTCTGTCCGGCAGCAATTCCTGGGACCTCATCTGGGGCCGCGGCGGCAACGACTGGATTCGGGCCCTCGGCGGCCGCGACGCCGTCTATGGGGGTGACGGCAACGACACCGTCTTCGGCGGCGACGGCGGCGACACCATCGTCGGCGGCTCCGGGGCCGACCGCCTTCTCGGCGAAGCCGGCAGCGACGAGCTCTTCGGGGGCGGCGGCAACGACATCCTCGACGGCGGTGCCCACGACGACCGTCTCTTCGGCAACGGCGGTCGCGACCGTCTCCTCGGAGGCGGTGGCAACGACGTCCTCTTCGGCGGCTCCGGGAACGACACCATAAACGGCGGCAACGGCGCGGATACCGCCCATGGCGGCGACGGCGCCGACTACGTCGCGGGCGGAAACGGCAACGACTGGCTTTCCGGCGGTGCCGGCAACGACACGGTGGCGGGCGGCAACGGTAACGACCGGCTCGCGGGCTTCGGTGGCGAGGACCACTTCGTCTATACCGCCGGCCGGGACGTCATCGTCGACTACGTGCCCGACGACGAGATCCTCGACCTCCGCGGCGTCGCGGGACTCGACGACTTCCTCGACGTCTTGGCGGTGGCCGTGCCGCAGGGGGCGAACCTGGTCCTCGCCTTCGGCGTCGCCGACCGGCTCACCTTGTGGAACACCGATCTCCTCGAGCTGGTGCCGGAGAACGTCCTGGTCTGACCCCGGGCCGCCACGGGTTTGGCGGGGAAGCAAGTTCCTGTTGCGCCGCAACTTCGCGGATCGTAGACCCTCGGGCTAACAATCTTCGCCGCGTCGTGCGGCTCGGCCCGGGGGAATGCGCCATGAAGATCCTCGTGCCCGTGAAGCGGGTGATCGACTACAACGTCAAGGTGCGGGTGAAGGGCGACGGTTCGGGCGTCGACCTCGCCAACGTCAAGATGAGCATGAACCCCTTCGACGAGATCGCGGTGGAAGAGGCGATCCGGCTGAAGGAGAAGGGCGTCGCCGAGGAGGTCATCGCCGTCTCGATCGGGGTGAAGCAGGCGCAGGAGACGCTGCGGACCGCGCTCGCCATGGGTGCCGACCGCGCGATCCTCGTCGTCGCCTCCGACGACGTGAACCGCGACATCGAGCCGCTGGCGGTCGCGAAGATCCTCAAGGGCGTGGTCGAGGCCGAGGGCCCGGGCCTCGTCCTCGCCGGCAAGCAGGCGATCGACAACGACATGAACGCGACGGGGCAGATGCTCGCCGCCCTCCTCGGCTGGCCGCAGGCGACCTTCGCCTCCGAGGTCGCGGTCGAGGGCGACAAGGCGACGGTGACCCGCGAGGTCGACGGCGGCCTGCAGACGATCGCGGTGAAGCTGCCGGCGATCGTCACCGTCGACCTGCGGCTGAACGAGCCGCGCTACGCGAGCCTGCCCAACATCATGAAGGCGAAGAAGAAGCCGCTCGAGGAGAAGACGCCCTCCGACTACGGCGTCGACGTGACGCCGCGGCTCAAGGTCCTCAAGACGGCCGAGCCCGCGACGCGCAAGGCGGGGGTCAGGGTCGGCTCGGTCGACGAGCTGGTGGCGAAGCTCAAGGACGAGGCGGGGGTTCTCTGATGGCGATTCTCATTGTCGCGAAGCACGACAACGCCCACCTGAACGACGCCACCGCCAAGACGGTGACCGCGGCCAAGGCGATGGGCGGCGACATCACCGTGCTCGTCGCCGGCGAGAACGCCGGCGCGGTGGCGCAGGCCGCCGCCGAGCTCGACGGCGTGAGCAAGGTCGTCCACGTCGAGGGGGCGGCCTACGGCCACCGCCTCGCCGAGCCGATGACCGACCTCGTGGTGGCGATGGCCGGCGACTACGAGCACATCGTCTTCCCGGCGACGACGAGCGGCAAGAACGTGGCGCCGCGGGTGGCGGCGCTCCTCGACGCGATGGTGATCTCCGACATCACCGGCGTCGTCTCGGGCGACACCTTCGAGCGGCCGATCTACGCCGGCAACGCGCTGCAGACGGTGCAGTCGACCGACGCCAGGAAGGTCGTCACCGTGCGCTCGGCGTCCTTCGCCGCCACCGGCGCCCAGGCGGCGGCACCGATCGAGACCGGCAGCGCCACCGCCGACGCCGGGCTGTCGTCGTGGGTCGAGGACAAGGTCGCGGCCTCGGACCGGCCGGAGCTGACCTCGGCGAAGATCGTCGTCTCCGGCGGGCGCGGCGTCGGCTCGGAGGAGAACTTCCGCATCATCGAGGCGCTCGCCGACAAGCTCGGCGCCGCGGTCGGCGCGAGCCGGGCGGCGGTCGACTCAGGCTTCGCGCCGAACGACTGGCAGGTCGGGCAGACCGGCAAGGTGGTGGCGCCCGAGCTCTACATCGCCGTCGGCATCTCCGGGGCGATCCAGCACCTCGCGGGCATGAAGGACTCGAAGGTCATCGTCGCCATCAACAAGGACGAGGAGGCGCCGATCTTCCAGGTCGCCGACTACGGCCTCGTCG
>CAZEGY010000085.1:0-10887 GCA_964511815.1 uncultured Rhodovulum sp. | reverse complement strand
CTCGGTCTCGGGCGATCGATCTGTCACCGCTACAGCGCGTAGGGTACGCGAACGGAGGGAGAGGTGCCGTCGAAGTCTCGCGTGTTGCGCGTGACGAGCAGCATGGAGTGGACCTCGGCGGATGCCTGGATGATGGCATCCGGCAGTCGGATCCGGCGACTTCTGCGGATGATGACGGCGCGCTCCGCGACGGCCCGGTCGATTTCGACGATCGTGAAGCGGGAGAGAAAGCGGCGGGTGGCAGGCTCGACTTCGGAGGGCGCCCCGATCAGCACTTCCATCCAGGAGACGACGCTGATTGCCGGCTCCTGGTAGCGCGCCAGTTCATCCCGCGCGAGCGCGATGCCGCCGAGATAGTCGATCAGAACGTTGGTGTCGAAGAGTGGCCTCACCATTCGCTGCGGGCCCGCTCCTGAAATTCGAGGCCATCCGTCGGGTTCTTGCCCCACGACCCGAAGGCTTCGTCTCCGTTGTCCAGGCAATGCCGGCCGAGGTAGTCGTCCACCGCTTCGCGGACCAGCGACGCGCGCGAACGATCTTGCCGTTTTGCGAGCCGGTCGAGGGCCTCGACCTGGGAGTCCACGAGATCCACCAATGTGCGCATGTCGGCTCCGATATCAGGTGTTGATATCGTATATCATCGCCTCGGTCCTTTCCAGCCTTCCGGACTGGTCCGCGCAGGGGCGAGGAGCAGATCCGGCTTCAGTCCGGGTGGACGCAGAGCGTCGAGCGGGTGAGGAAGCGCCGCTCGCGGCCGTTGTCGAGCGAGAACATGCCGCCGCGGCCGGGCACGACGTCGATGACGAGGTCGGTGTGCTTCCACGCCGCGTACTGGGCGCCGCCGATGTAGAAGGGCATGCCGCCGATCTCGCCGAGGAGGACGTCGCCGTCGCCGAGGGCGAACTCGCCCGCCGGGTAGCACATCGGCGAGGAGCCGTCGCAGCAGCCCCCCGACTGGTGGAACATCACCGGCCCGTGGTCGGCGACGATCTCGGCGAGAAGGGCGAGCGCCGCCGGCGTGGCGCTCACCTTGCCCGGTGCGTCGGCGGCCATCTCACGCCACCATGTCGAGGACGATGCGGCCCTCGATCTCTCCCCGGTGCATCTTCGCGAAGACGTCGTTGATGTCCTCGATCCTGGCCTTGTGGATCGTCGCCCTGACCTGCCCGCGGGCCGCGAAGTCGATCGACTCCTGGAGATCGAGCCGCGTCCCGACGATCGAGCCGCGCACGGTGATGCCGTTCAGCACCATCCCGAAGATGTCGAGCGGGAAGTCCCCGGGCGGCAGGCCGTTCAGCGACACGGTGCCGCCACGCGCGACCATGCCGATCGCCTGCTCGAACGCCTTGGGGCTGACCGCGGTGACGAGCACCCCCTGCGCCCCGCCGCCGGTCTCGCGCCGGATGACCTCGGCAGGGTCCTCGTTCAGCGCGTTGACGGTCAGGGTGGCGCCGAGCTTGCGCGCCAGCGCGAGCTTGTCGTCGGCGATGTCGACGGCGGCGACGTTGAGGCCCATCGCCTTGGCGTACTGCACCGCCATGTGCCCGAGGCCGCCGATCCCCGAGATCACCACCCAGTCGCCGGGCCTGGTGTCGGTGACCTTCAGCCCCTTGTAGACGGTGACCCCGGCGCAGAGCACCGGCGCCAGCTCGGCGAAGTCGAGGTTCGCCGGCAGGTGCCCGACGTAGTTCGGGTCGGCGACGACGTAGTCGGCGAAGCCGCCGTTGACCGAATATCCGGTGTTCTGCTGCTCGGTGCAGAGCGTCTCCCAGCCGCCGAGGCAGTGGCGGCAGTGGCCGCAGGCGGTGTAGAGCCACGGCACGCCGACGCGGTCGCCCTCCTTCACCACCTTCACCCCCCGGCCGACGGCCGAGACGAAGCCGACGCCCTCGTGGCCGGGGATGAACGGCGGTTTCGGCTTGACCGGCCAGTCGCCCTCGGCGGCGTGCAGGTCGGTGTGGCAGACGCCGGACGCCTGGATCGCCACCTGGATCATGCCCTCGCCGGGCTCGGGGACCGGCACCTCGTCGATCGTCAGCGGCTTGCCGAACTCCCGCACGACGGCGGCCTTCATCGTCTTCGCCATGACACGTCCTCCCGATGCTGCCTACCGGCCGCAGTATAGGGCGGCGCCGCGGCGCCGCCCATGATTTCGATCAGAAGAAGCCGAGCTTCTTCGGGCTGTAGCTCACCAGCATGTTCTTGGTCTGCTGGTAGTGGTCGAGCATCATCCTGTGGTTCTCGCGCCCGATGCCGGACTGCTTGTAGCCGCCGAAGGCCGCGTGCGCGGGGTAGGCGTGGTAGCAGTTGGTCCACACCCGCCCGGCCTCGATCGCCCGGCCGAAGCGGTAGGCGCGGGTGCCGTCGCGGGTCCACACCCCGGCGCCGAGGCCGTAGAGGGTGTCGTTGGCGATCGCCAGCGCCTCGTCGTCGTCCTTGAACGTCGTGACCGAGACCACCGGGCCGAAGATCTCCTCCTGGAAGATCCGCATCTTGTTGTGGCCCTTGAAGATCGTCGGCTTGACGTAGTAGCCGCCGGCGAGGTCGCCGCCGAGCTCGTTGCGCGCTCCGCCGGTCAGGACCTCGGCGCCCTCCTGGCGACCGATGTCGATGTAGGAGAGGATCTTCTCCAGCTGCTCGGACGACGCCTGCGCCCCGATCATCGTCGCCGGATCGAGCGGGTTGCCCTGGACGATCGCCTCGGTGCGGGCGATGGCGCGCTCCATGAAGCGGTCGTAGAGCTTCTCGTGGATCAGGGCGCGGCTCGGGCAGGTGCAGACCTCGCCCTGGTTGAGGGCGAACATCACGAAGCCCTCGATCGCCTTGTCGAGGAAGTCGTCGTCCGCGCTGGCGACGTCCTCGAAGAAGATGTTCGGGCTCTTGCCGCCGAGCTCGAGCGTCACCGGGATCAGGTTCTGGCTGGCGTACTGCATGATCAGCCGCCCGGTCGTGGTCTCGCCGGTGAAGGCGATCTTGGCGATCCGCGGCGACGACGCCAGCGGCTTGCCGGCCTCGAGGCCGAAGCCGTTGACGATGTTGAGGACGCCCGGCGGCAGCAGGTCGCCGACGAGCTCGGCCCAGATCAGGATCGCCGCCGGGGTCTGCTCGGCAGGCTTCAGCACCACGCAGTTGCCGGCGGCGAGCGCGGGGGCGAGCTTCCAGCAGGCCATCAGCAGCGGGAAGTTCCACGGGATGATCTGCCCGACGACGCCGAGCGGCTCGTGGAAGTGGTAGGCGACGGTGTCGTGGTCGATTTCCGACATCGAGCCTTCCTGCGCGCGGATGCAGCCGGCGAAGTAGCGGAAGTGGTCGACGGCGAGCGGCAGGTCGGCGGCGGTGGTCTCGCGGATCGGCTTGCCGTTGTCCCAGGTCTCGGCGGTGGCGAGGAGCGCGAGGTTCTCCTCCATGCGGTCGGCGATGCGGTTGAGGATCAGTGCGCGCTCGGCCGGGCTGGTGCGGCCCCAGGCGACCTTGGCGGCGTGGGCGGCGTCGAGCGCCGCCTCGACGTCGGCCGCCTCGGAGCGGGCGATCTCGCAGAGGAGCTGGCCGTTGACCGGCGAGAAGTTCTCGAAGGTGCGGCCGGACTGCGCGGCGACCCACTGGCCGCCGATGTAGTTGCCGTAGCGTTCGGCGAACGGGGTCTTCGCCGCGGCGACGGTCTCGATCTTGGTCATGTCGTCCTCCCTCCCGGAATGAGCGCGCCGCGTCCGCGCGGCGCTCCGAAGGAAGACTTGACCGGAACCCGCCCCCAGTCAGCCCGGGGGGGCGGGTTCGCCGGCGCCGCTGTCGCAGATCTGCGACAACGGTCCCGCGTCCGGTCAGGCGCCGAGCGCGGCGTCGAGCTTCCGCGCCAGCTCCTCGTAAGGCACGTTCTCGATCCTGTCGCCGTTGATCAGGAACATCGGCGTCGCGTCGATGCTGTCCTCCGCGGCGTGGCGCTGGTAGGTCGCGACCATCGCCTCGGCCATCGCCCGGTCGTTGAGGCAGGCGTCCATCTGGTCGTCCGAGAGCCCCGCCTGGCGGCCGATCGACTTGAGCTTGTCGACCATCGCCGCCTCGTCGGGCGCCGCCGCCCAGTCCATCTGGCGCTTGAAGAGCAGGTCGGCGATGCCGAAGTAGCGGTCCGCCGGCGCGCAGCGCGCGATCATCGCCGCCCACAGGCTCGGCTTGTTGAAGTAGACCTCGCGGAAGACGAGGCGGACCTTGCCGGTGTCGATGTAGTCGGCCTTGAGCCGCGGGAAGATCTCCTGGTTGAAGGCGGCGCAGTGCGGGCAGGTGAACATCGCGTACTCGACGAGCGTCACCGGCGCGGCGTCGTCGCCGATCGTCATCTCCGGCACCGTGGGCGTCGCCTGCGCCCACGCGCCCCCGGCGCCCGTGACGAGGCCGGGAAGGGCGGCGGCCGCGAGGGTGGCGGCGCCGAGGACGAGGAGCTGGCGGCGGTCGAGGTCGAGCATGAGGGTCGGGTCCCGTACGGTTCAGGGGGAGCGCGTCACGAATTGCGGTTTCGAGATAACACATTGCGCGCCAATGTCTCCAAGGCAGAGCGCAGGCCGTCATCACCAATCGTTGAGAGCGTCGTCGCCATCGTCCCGAGCTCGGGCGGCGGCGGGGCAGGGGCGTCGGCCGCGAACGGCTGCGCGGCCTCGGCGAAGCCGTGGACGGCCTGGGTGAGCTGGATGCGCCCGACCGTCCCCGGCCCGAGGGCGGTGTTGATGCGCTCGCGGAGCAGCGGCAGCAGCATCTGGAGCTGCGGCGCGTGCGGCCCGCTGACCGCGACGGTGAGCAGGCCGCCCGCCGGCCCCCGCGCCCGCGCGAGCTTCACCGGCGCGCAGATCGCCGCGAACTCCGCCCCGGCGATCTCGGGCCACAGCGCCCGGAGCCGCGCCTGCACGAAGCCGCGCTTGCTCGCGCACACCCGCATCTGCGCGTCGATCAGCCCGCCCGCCCGGACGAACCCCCGGGCCTTCCGCGCGGGCTTGCCAACCGCCCGCGTCGTGCCAGTGTCGTCGGCCATCGAATCTGCTCCCTGTAGCGCCGGAAGCTAGTCCGCCGCCGGGGGCTTGTCAGGGAGAACGGATGGAGACCGCCGCCGATCCCGCCATTCCAGGCGACGCGCTCCTCGCCTGGTACGACCGGGCGGCCCGCGTCCTGCCGTGGCGGGCGCCGCCCGGGAGCGGCGTCCGCGCCGACCCCTACCGGGTGTGGCTCTCCGAGGTCATGCTCCAGCAGACGACCGTCGTCGCGGTCGTCCCCTACTTCCACGCCTTCCTCGCCCGCTGGCCGACGGTGACGGCCCTCGCCGCCGCCCCCGACGCCGAGGTGATGGCCGCCTGGGCCGGCCTCGGCTACTACGCCCGCGCCCGCAATCTCCTCGCCTGCGCCCGCGCCGTCGCCGCCGCGGGCGGCGGCTTCCCCGACAGCGAGGAGGGCCTGCGCGCGCTCCCCGGCGTCGGCCCCTACACCGCCGCCGCCGTCGCCGCGATCGCCTTCGACCGCCCGGCGGTCGTCGTCGACGGCAACGTCGAGCGCGTCGTCGCCCGCCTCCACGCCGTCGAGGAGCCGCTGCCCGCGGCGAAGCCCCGCCTCCGCGCCCTCGCCGCGGCGCTGACGCCCGCCCGCCGCCCCGGCGACCACGCCCAGGCGATGATGGACCTCGGCGCGACGATCTGCACCCCGAAGCGCCCGGCCTGCGGCATCTGCCCGCTCGTCCGCGCCTGCCTCGGTCGCATCGCCGGCATCGCCGAGACCTTGCCCCGCAAGACCGCGAAGGCGGCGAAGCCCGTCCGCCACGGCATCGCCTGGCTCGCCGTCCGCCCCGACGGCCGCGTCCTCGTCGAGACCCGGCCGCCCGAGGGCCTCCTCGGCGGGATGCTGGCGCTCCCCTCCGGGCCGTGGGCGCCGATGCCCGCCGCGCTGCCGGCGGGCGCGCCGCCGCTCCCCGGCGACTGGCGCGACCTCGGGGTCGAGGTCCGCCACACCTTCACCCACTTCCACCTCCGCCTCCGCCTCCACGGCGCCCGCGTCGGCGCGCGCGCCGGGGAGGCGCGCGCCTGCGACTTCCGCCCCGCCGACGCCGCCCACCGCGCCATGCCGACGGTGATGCGCAAGGCCCTGACGCTCGGCCTCGCCGCGCTCGGCTGACGCCCTTCCGCCCGCCGGCGCCATCCGCTAAGCGGGGCGCATGGGCCTCGTCGTCACCGATCTCTCCTGCGTCCGCGGCGGCCGCCGCGTCCTCGCCGGCGTCGGCTTCGCGCTCGCGCCGGGCGAGACCCTCGTCCTCCGCGGCCCGAACGGCGCCGGCAAGTCGACGCTCCTCCGCGCCCTCGCCGGCCTCCTTCCCGCGACCGGAAGCATCGCCCTTTCCGGCCGCGCCCTCGACGCCGACGCGCTCTCCGAGGCGGTCGCCTACGTCGGCCACCTCGACGCGGTGAAGCCCCAGCTCACCGTCGCCGAGAACCTGCGCTTCTGGGCCGGCCTCGCCGGCGGCCCCGCCGACGCCACCGCCGCCGCCGACGCGGCCATCGCCGCCTTCGACCTCGCCGCCATCGCCCCGCAGCCGGCGCGCCTCTGCTCCGCCGGGCAGAAGCGCCGCCTCGCGCTCGCCCGCCTCGTCGTCGCGCCGCGCCGCCTCTGGCTCCTCGACGAGCCGACGGTCTCGCTCGACGCGCACGCCGAGGCGCTGTTTCTCGCCGCCGTCCGCGCCCACGCCGCCGCGGGCGGCCTCGCCGTGGTCGCGACCCACGTCGCCCTCGCCCTCGACCGCTGCCGCCCCCTCGACCTCGCCCCACGCCCCGCCGCGGGAGCCGCCGCGGGGCCTGGCGCCGCGGTCGCCGACGACCCCTTCCTCGCCGGGACCTGGGCGTGAGCGCCGCGCGCACGCTCCTCGCCCGTGACCTCGCCCTCGCCCTGCGCTCGGGGGGCGGCGCCGGGCTGGCGCTCGCCTTCTTCCTGATCGTCGAGCTGCTCCTCCCCCTCGGCGTCGGCCCCGACCCCGCCCGCCTCGCGACGGTCGCGGCGGGGAGCCTGTGGACCGGGGCGCTCCTCGCCTGCCTGCTCTCCCTCGACCGCCTGTTCCAGGCCGACGCCGAGGACGGCACCCTCGACCAGCTCCTGCTCTCGCCCCTGCCGCTCGAGGCGGTGGTCGCGCTGAAGGCCCTCGCCCACTGGCTGACGACCGGGCTCCCGCTCGTCATCGTCGCGCCGCTCCTCGCCCTCACCCTCAACCTGCCGGCGCCGGCCTACCCGTGGCTCGTCGCGAGCCTTCTCGCCGGCACGCCCGCGCTCTCGCTGATCGGCGCGGTCGGCGCAGCACTCACCGTCGGCATCCGCCGCGGCGGGCTCCTGCTCTCGATCCTCGTGCTGCCGCTCTACATCCCGACGCTGATCTTCGGCGCCCGCGCCGTCGCCGACGCCGCCGAGGGCGCCGACCCCGCCGCCGCCTTCCTGCCGCTCGCCGGCCTCAGCCTCTTCGTCCTCGCCCTCGCCCCCTTCGCCGCCGCCCGCGCCCTCCGCCTCGCGCTGCGCTGAGGGGGACCCCCCGCGCCTCACTCGCCGACGAGCTTCACCCGGTCCCCGACCCGGAGGCTGCGCCCGGGCGAGAGCCCGTTCAGGAGGTCGAACCGCGCCCGGCTCGCCGCCCCGACCGGCATCGTCCGCGCCATCGCCGCCACGTCGTCGCCCGCCTCGATGCGGTGGATGCGGATGCGGAGCGGCGCCGCCCGCGCCGCCTCGGCGCGGGTGAGCGGCCGGAAGCTCGCCGCCGCCGCCGCGAGCGCCGCCGCCGCCGCGCGGTCCCCGGGCTCGTAGAGCCCGGTCAGCCGGTAGAGCCGGCCGCCCCAGCGCACGACGGTCAGCTCCGCGACCCGCCGGCTGCCGTCGTTGGCGAGCGCGAGCCGCGCCTGCGCCGCCGGCAGCCCGCCGATCCGCACCGAGCGCACGCCGCCGATCCCGTCGGTCCGCACCCCCCGGGCGATCTCCGGCGCCCAGGTCCCGGCGAGGTAGTCCGCCGGGGTCCCCCCCGGGTCCGGCCGGGCGTCGAGGAGCAGCACCGCGGTGCGCGGCCCCTCGGCCGCCACCACGTCGGGGGCGTTGACGACGGTGTAGCCGGGCGGCGGATCGAAGGCGAAGCGCTCGTCGGGATGGACGAAGCTCCGCCCGCGGAGATAGCCCTGCGCCGGTCCGTCGCCGAAGACGAGGCCGTCGATCGCCGCGAGATAGGCGTTCCGCTGCCGCGCCCCCGTCCGGCCGACGCGCGCCGCACCCTCGGCCGCCGCGTGCAGCCGCTCGGAGAGGGCCGGGTGGTCGCCGCCACCGGCGTCGGTGCCGCGGGGATCGCCGCCGGCGAGCGTCGTCTCCAGCGCCCGGCTGGCGCGGAGGGTGCGGAGGACGTCGATCTGCGCCAGGGCGTCGTAGCCGGCGCGGGCGACGTAGGCCATGCCGAGCCGGTCGGCCTCGAGCTCCGCCGCCCGCCGGCCGGCGGCGCCGCCCCCGGGGCGGTGGCCGGCGACGGCGTGGCCGATCTCGTGGGCGAGGACGACGGCGAGCTCCGCCTCGTCGTTGACGAGCGCGAGCATCCCCCGGGTGATGACGATCTCGTGGCCCGGCAGGACGTAGGCGTTGGGCTCGGGCGTGTCGAGCACCGCGAACCGCCACGCCCGCGCCGGCAGCCCCGCCGCGGCGAGGAGCCGCGCCCCGACCCGCCCGACGTAGGCGGTGAGCCCGGCGTCGCGATAGACCGCGCCCTCGGCGACCGGCGCGGGCTCGGCCGCCGCCGTCCCCGCCGGCGGCCCGCCGAAAAACCCGCCGAAAAGCACGGCGAGGACCACCGCCAGGGTGCCGCGCAATCCGATCCCGCCTCGGCCCATCCGTCTCACGCCTTGATCCGACCGCCTCCGAACGGCTAGAGAAGCCCCGTGGCCCCGTAGCTCAGAGGATAGAGCGACCGCCTCCTAAGCGGTAGGTCGGAGGTTCGAATCCTCCCGGGGTCGCCAGGAAAGCCACGACCGGCGGGGCAGGAGGGGGCATGGCCGAGGACGGCGGGCGGTTGCCCGACTTCAGCTTCGAGGTCGTCGGCCCGGCTCCGGTCTGCGGCATCGACGAGGTCGGCCGCGGCCCGTGGGCCGGACCCGTCGTCGCCGCCGCGGTGATCCTCGACCCCGCCGCGATTCCCGACGGCCTCGACGACAGCAAGCGCCTGACCGCGCCCCGCCGCGAGGCGCTCCTCGCCGAGCTCGAGGCCTGCGCGCTGATCGGCGTCGGCCGGGCGAGCGTCGCCGAGATCACCGCGATGAACATCCTCCAGGCGTCGTTCCTCGCCATGCGCCGCGCCGTCGCCCGGCTGCCGCGGCGCCCGGCGCTCGCCCTCGTCGACGGCCACATGCTGCCCCCGGGCCTGCCCTGCCGCACCCGCGCCATCGTCGGCGGCGACGGCCTCGCGCTGTCGATCGCCGCCGCCTCGGTCGTCGCCAAGGTCACCCGCGACCGGCTGATGGTTGCGCTCGCGCAACAGTTTCCCGGTTACGGCTGGGAGACCAACATGGGGTACGGCACCCGCGCGCACGCCGAGGGCCTCTCCCGCCTCGGCGTCACCCCACACCATAGGCGCTCCTTCGAGCCGGTACACAAGATATTGTGTGAAGCCCGAACCTTAAGTACCTGATTCGATTATTTCTTTGACCCCGAATCGCTTTTGACTCATCGTCGGCGCAGGTCCCCGAGAGGTTCGCGCGATGACGAAGATGCAGACGATCACGGGCGGCGCCCTGCCGCTCGACACCATTCTCGCGGGCGACTGCATCGAGGTCATGCGGGCGCTGCCCGAGGCCTCGGTCGACCTGATCTTCGCCGACCCGCCCTACAACCTCCAGCTCAAGGGCGAGCTCCACCGCCCCGACAACTCCCGCGTCGACGCCGTCGACGACGACTGGGACCGCTTCGCGTCCTTCGCCGCCTACGACGAGTTCACGCGGGCCTGGCTCGCCGCCGCCCGCCGCCTGCTCAAGCCCGACGGCGCCATCTGGGTGATCGGCAGCTACCACAACGTCTTCCGCCTCGGCACCGCGCTCCAGGACGCCGGCTTCTGGCTGCTCAACGACGTCGTCTGGCGCAAGTCGAACCCGATGCCGAACTTCCGCGGCAAGCGCCTGACCAACGCCCACGAGACCCTGATCTGGGCGGCGCGCTCGGAGCGGGCGCGCTACACCTTCAACTACGAGGCGATGAAGGCGCTGAACGAGGGCGTGCAGATGCGCTCGGACTGGGTGATCCCGCTCTGCACCGGCGGCGAGCGCCTGAAGACCGCCGACGGCGACAAGGTCCACCCGACCCAGAAGCCCGAGGCGCTCCTCCACCGCGTCCTCGTCGCCTCGACCCGGGCGGGCGACGTCGTCCTCGACCCGTTCTTCGGCACCGGCACCACCGGCGCCGTGGCCAGGCGCCTGCGCCGCCGCTTCGTCGGCATCGAGCGCGAGGCCGCCTACCGCGCCGCCGCCGAGGCCCGCATCGCCGCCGTCCGCCCCCTCGACGCCGAGACCGCCGCGATCACCACCCCGAAGCGCGCCGAGCCCCGCGTCGCCTTCGGCCAGCTCGTCGAGCGCGGCCTGCTCGCCGCCGGCGAGACCCTCGTCTCGCTCGACGGCCGCCACGCCGCCCGCATCCGCGCCGACGGCACCCTCGTCGCCTCGGAGGTCCGCGGCTCGATCCACCAGGTCGGCGCCGCCCTCGAGGGCGCCCCCTCGTGCAACGGCTGGACCTACTGGCACGTCAAGCGCGACGGCGTCTCCGTCCCCATCGACTTCCTCCGCGCCCAGATCCGCGCCGAGATGCGCGACTGAAGGCGTCCGCGCGCCCGCAGCCCGTGACCTCGCGAGCCGAGGCGCGAGCGTC